>CAYNMY010000318.1:0-3609 GCA_964398275.1 uncultured Armatimonadia bacterium
ATCATCTCGGGGAAGCCGGTGTACTCATCCACCGCTGTCACCGGCACGCCGGCCTCCTGGATGGCGTGCATGGTGCCGCCGGTGGACAGAATCGAGACGTCCATCTCGCTAAGCTGCCGGGCGAACTCGACCACCCCGGCCTTGTCGGATACACTAATCAAAGCTCTCTGAATCTTGCGCATACTGTACTATCCTTTCCGTAGTTACTGGCTGGGGTCCTCTGCCTGCACCTGGCCGTCCGCGTCCACGATTCGTCCGCAAGCGACCAACGGTGGCTGCCCCGGCCGGAGGACTGCGCAGCGGCCTTCCAGCGTCAGCCCGTCCGAAAGCTCCACCGGGCCCTCACCAGACAGCCGCACCGCGATTTCCACTTGGTCAGCGCCGGGCGTAGTGATCTGTACACGCAGCGCGCCTTCAGGCGCAGGCAGTAGCTTGCCGGTTGCCTCGGGCACGGCACCTGGTGCTGGGAGGATAATCCACGCGAAGTCGGCGGCGCCGGGAATCTGCGCGCTGTATACTGCGCACGAGCTGGCCTGCTTGTTGTTGTAGTCTCCGCTGTACCATCCCTGGATGTGCGGCTTTTCCTGGCCCGTGACGATCTTGACGTTCCAATCCAGATCAGCGACGGGCACAATGCGCAGATTTCCCTTCTCTGCGTCAGTCGTTACGACCGAACGGCCCTCGGCGGCTAGCGTGCAATCGGGGTGGAAGTGCCAGAGCGGCGAGATCGTGCGGGGTTGGTCGGTCTCCAGCCGATCGAAGACGACCCAGCATTTTCCCTGTAGGTAGACCACCGCGCGGGTGTGTGTTCCAGGTAAGTACTCAGTCCCGTCCGGCTTCCAGCGCTGGTCGCCAAAGCCATCTTTATAGGTTGCCACCGCGAAATCGAGGTCCGGCTGGAGGCTGTAGGTCCCCTGCATGGGTGCGGATGAGACGGAGTCAAATCCGTTCTGTCCGATGCCGTCTACCAGGATCACGTTGTGACTGGCGGAGGACTGGAAGTAGTCTCGCCAGGGGCCGCCTTTGTACGTGTATCGGCCACTGTCAACGAGCAGGTCGCGGCCACCGGCGTGCACCGACAGATGGAGCTTGTCGCTGTGCTGATGTGACAGGCCCCAGGGTCCGGCGTCAAAGAAGGCCCAGTGGGCGTCTTGACCCCAGCCACTGCGCATAATGAGCTGGCGCGCCCAGGGGAAGATGTGGGAGGGTAGGCCTTCGGGCTGCTCGCCTTGAGCGCCGTTGGTCGCGATGTAGACCCAGTCGGGACGGTCGTAGGTCTCGGCGGCGTCGGTCACTCTGGTGCGGTAGTCGTCAATGTCCGAATCGTTGTTCAGAGGCGTGGTACCGTTGGGGCGCATTGCATACGCCAGGTAACCGTACATCCGCTCAATGCCTTGCGCGAACTCAGGCGGCACGGCCTGCCCAGCATCTTGCAGGCGTTGCACGAACCTCTGGAATCTTTCCAATACTACCCGGTGATAGCTGCTGGTCAGCTCCTTCTGCACGCCGTCGGGATAGATCTGGAAGCTCATTTCCTCCTGCATCTGCTCCTGGGTGTGGGCCAGCCAGATCGCGGAGTCCTGGAACTCCGGAAAGCACAACGCGACCGCGACCAGTCCGTTGAGCTCTATCGCGGCTTTATTGTGATGTCTCTGGTGATACTTGTACAAGTAGTCGGCATGCTCAGGAAAGCTCGACAGCATAAGAATACGCCCGGCGGCGGTGAAGGCTTCGGCTTGCTGGAAACCGTAGAAGACCTCAGGCCAACTGTTGCCCATGCGCTCGCCGGTATCAATTGCCCGCCAGGGGCCGCCGTGATCGTATTCGGGCGGGACAGGCATGTGAATGACCCAGTCGCGAATGAACCGGTCAAAGCCCTCAGCGTAGATCGAATTGCCGGTGTCCTGCCAGGCGCGGAGCAGCGTGTTGAAGTAACTGTGCCGGTTGAGGCAACACTGCCACTCGACGTCGTTGTCGTCGCCGTAGCTGAGCCAGTTGATGGCCCCGTTGGGTTTGCGGATTTCGGTGCCGGTAATGCCCAGAAACGGGAAGGTGTCGTTGAGCAGCGCATCGCCCTCGCTGTCCCGGTCCTCACCGGGTACCACCGGCGGTATCCGCAGCCACTGACAGGTATCTGTGTCCCGGTAATAGGCAATCAGCGCGTCACACGCTGCGGGCATATCATCGTTTTCCACCGCAGCCTTGACCGCTTCGAGCCCCGGCCGAGCCAGGTCCAGGGCGGCCATTAGCCCCGACACCTTATCGGGATACGCGGCGCACACCGCTGCGACGCTGGTTGCATTGATCCAGTTGTGCTTCGGCTCTTCGGCCATGACTATTCCTCCGTACAGCAACATTACTAACAGCATCGTCACCAGGCCTGCCGACGGGCGTCGGGCACTTTGATTTTTCAGATAACCTTCTCCAGCCGTATTCATGATGAATCCCCAGATCGGCTGCAATGCGTGAAGATAGTCAACAACGAGGCTATTGTCCCCGACAGTCGTATTCGCCGCTGTCCTGAGGGAACCTCCCTCTCGCACGGACAAAGGGGTCCTGAGTCAATGATCAGAACTCGTAGTCGCGGCTGCGGTGGAGCAGGTAGAGGAAGAACGGTGCGCCCAAGAGCGAGGTGACGATGCCGATCGGTATCTCGCCGGCGAGATTGGCCACGATGTCGGAGAGGCCCAGCACTACTCCGCCGGCCAGCAGACACATGGGCAGGAGTATACGGTGATTGGGCCCGACTAGCAGACGCATCAGGTGAGGTACGATCAGCCCGATGAAGCCGATTGTGCCGGTGACTGCCACCGCGGCGGCGGCCAACAGCGAGGCCAGAACGAGCAGGATGAGCTTGACCCGCTCTACCGGCACGCCCAGGTAGTAGGCCTGTTCGTCGCCCATCATCAGGACGTTGAGCTCCCGGGAATACAGGTAGACGATGGCCGTAGCGCCTAGCGTGTAGGGCAGAATCATCTGCACGTGCTCCCAGCCCCGATTGGCAATGCTGCCCATCATCCAGATGATGACCATATCGAGGTCTCCCTGCTGGCCGCGGATGAGCAGGAACGAAGAGATGGCCGAGGCCAGTGCGCCAAGGGCAATGCCGGTCAGCAGCAGCAGCGTGACCGGCGTGCGGCCGCCACGGCGGGAGAGCAGGTATACCGCGGCGGAGACAGCGAGCGCGCCGACGAAGGCGGCCACAGGCACGGCGCCGAAGCCCCAGAAGCCAATATTGAGTCCGAGCATAATGGCGGCGGTCGCGCCCAGCGCCGCACCAGCGGAGACGCCGAGGATTGACGGCGCGGCCATGGGGTTCTGGAAGAAGCTCTGCATCACCGCTCCCGCGACCGCCAGTGCCGCCCCGACCCGCGGGGCGCCCGGCCCGGGCCAAGCCGCGGCGGGCGAGCACGACCTGGGCGTTGTACGGGGCCACCACGAGTACATCTTTCTGGGGCAGTGCCCGGGAGCCGTGCTCGTCGGTCCACGTCGTGCCCAACAAAGCTTGGATCTCGACGATGATCGCCGCTGCTTCCTCGGGGCTCTCAGTCGCATTGCCGTCATGTTCGACGGTCAACGTCCGTACGCCCGCCGCAAGACCGTCGAGTT
>CAYNMY010000319.1:0-3607 GCA_964398275.1 uncultured Armatimonadia bacterium
GGCCAGCAAGCCCCAGTCGGCGGCCCCGCTGTAGCGGGCAGTGGGGGAGCTGAGGGGCGGGGGCATTACTATCGAGCGCAGGCGGCGGTCCACGGCCTGTATGGCGGCGCGAGCGGCTAGCAGGAACATCGCCACACTCTGGCGGCGGAAGGCCAGCACTTCGGGAGTCAGGCGCTTGGGCAGGGCCGTGTCGTAAGTGCCCTGAAACAGCCGCTGGCAGTAAGCGCAGCGGCAGCTCCAGGTGCCCCGGGAGTAATAGAACGACGGCTCGTCCCAGACAAAGCCGTTGGCCTCCATCAGCCACGCCAGGGTGCGGATACTGGAGGTAAACCACTCCAGGTAGCGGGGGTCGTTGGGACAGGCCTTGGGGCAGCGCCGGCCGCGACTGTCTATCTGCAAGGTTTGCGGCCAGGTTGGGGTGTAGAGGCTGGGGATGCTGGGGTCGGGGTCCAGCAGTCGGCCGTAGCCCCAGGGGATAACGTAGCATGCCAGGTCGTGGCGGCGGACGTCACGTACGAAGGCAGCCACTCGCTCGGCTTCCCAGCGCAATTCATCCTCGTAGCAGCCAATCAACAGGCTGGTTATGCCGCTGCGAGCAAGTGCGGTCAAGTTGATGTTGGCCAGCGACTTGATGCCGCCAGTGATGGCCAGACCGATATCCATAGCAGTTGCCCCTGTCTTGGTCGGCGCTAGGCCTGGGGTTTGCGCACTACCGCCACCAGGGAGGCGCCCCACGGCAGTCCGGTGGTGTGAACGAAGTAGGACTCGATTTGCTGTACGGCGAGAAATAAGCGGTCAATGAAGGCGGGTAAGAGGGTAATGCCAATCCGAGGTGCGCCGCGGCCCGTAATCCTCATAACCAGGCGATGAATTACCATCAGGGGCATCAGGAAGCTGACAACGTAGGTCAACTTTAGCTCCTCGAATCCCGCGGCCCGCAGCAAGCGGCGCAGCGGCTGCTTGTTGTAGCGGCGAAAATGATGGAGCACTTCGTCATGGGCGCTCCACAAGAACTGCATGGCCGGGACAGTAATCACCGCTACGCCGCCCGGGCGCAGCACCCGGTAGAATTCTTGCAGGGCCAGTCGATCGTCCGCTATGTGCTCGATGACGTCGCAGCTTGTGAGCGCGTCGAAGGTGTCGTCGGCGAACTCGAGGTGTTCGATGCTGCACTGTACCAGTCTATCCAGGCCCCGCTGTTGGCAAAAGGCCAGAGCTTCTGGCGATACGTCACACCCCCAGACCTCTCCCAGTTCCGCTAGGGATTGCATGGTGCCGCCGGTGCCCGCGCCGGCATCAAGAATCTTAAGGCTCGACGCGGGGGCATACCTGGCCAGCAGATTACCGACCAGCTTGCGCCGGGCAACGAACCACCAGTAGGAATCCTCCAGGTCGTACATCTGTTTAAGCTGCGGGTATTTCATAGCTTTGCTGTGCCGGTAGAACTAACGTTTGACAAATTCGAGCAGATTTGCTAAACTTATCCCGTACTCAGTAATGATCGGAGGCGGTGAGCAATTATGGCCGGTGGCCAGCTCAGTTCTCGACGGCAGCAAATCCTGGACTACCTGATTGAAACCACTCAGCAACGTGGCTACCCCCCCTCGATGCGCGAGACCGCCAGCGCCGTGGGCCTCAAGTCGCCTTCGACGGTGCTCTTTCACCTGCGTGTTCTGGAGGAGGCTGGGTTGATCGAGCGGACGCCCACGCTGAACCGGGCCGTCAGACCGATAGCCCCGGGCCCTAGCGCCCAATATGTACCAGTTCTCGGTACCGTTCCCGCCGGCGAGCCGCTGCTGGCCGTGGAGAATATCGAGAACCGGCTGCCGGTCCCGGAAGATATGTTCTCCGGTGACGAACTGTTTATGCTGCGAGTAACCGGCGACAGTATGATCGAGGCCGGCATTCTCGACAACGACCTGGTCGTGGTCAGTCACCAGCCGAATGCCGAGCCGGGCGAGATTGTGGTGGCGCTCCTGGACGACGAGGCCACTGTGAAGTATTTCTATCCCCGCAAAGATGCCATTGAGTTGCGTCCGGCTAATGCGAAGATGGAACCGATTGTGGGCAGGGATGTGCGGATCATTGGCCGCGTCGTCGGAGTAATTCGCACGCTGAGCTAATCACCTCGCTGCAGCAGTATCAGGGTGGCATCGTCAAGGTGTGGCTCGGCGGCGAACAGCTGCGACTCGCTGACAATCTCCTGACAGATATCTTCGAGCGAACCGCCCTCTTGCTGTGCTGTCCTGGCCGTCTGGGCGATGCGCTCTTCGCCAAATTCGTTACCCGCGCGGTCGCGCACTCCGGAGATGCCGTCGGTGTAGGAGATCAGGATTTCACCGGGCGCGATGGCCTGCTGCTGCTGCTGGTAGTCGGTCTCATGCCAGCCGCCGATGACAATGTTGCTGCTGGAAAGAAGCTCCCAGGAACCATCGGTGTGCAATAGCAAAGGAGGAGGGTGGCCGCAAGAAACGAAATTGATTACACCGGTCTCGATGTTGAGCATCCCGATGAATAGCGGGGCGTAACTGTACGGCTGCAGCACCTCGTAGACGGCCTGGTTTACCCGGTTGGCTATGGCGGCGGGCTGGAGGCCAGCGAAGGCGGCCCCGCGGACATGCGAGTAGATGAGCGAGAGGTGCACCAGACCATAGGCGCTCTTACCGGGCATATCGCCCAGGCATATCAGATACTGTCCGTCAGGCAGCCGGGCAACTTCATACAGGTCGCCACCGACCCAGCGGGCGGGCTCGAAGCGCAGAGCGAGCTGCCATCCGGGCAGGTCGGGCAGCCTGCGCGGCAGGATAGTATCCTGGACGGTGCGCGCCAGTTGCAGCTCCTGGACGAACTGGGCGGTCGCCTGGTGTTGCCGGTCCAGTGCCCGGACCAGATAGCCGCTGATTACGGCGATCAGTAACAGAAACACGGCGCCGCGATCGAAAACGCTGAGCGCAACTTCGGAGAAAGACATATCCGGGACCGACAGATATTGAACCGCCATAAACAGGGCGATAGCCAGGGCCGCGGTCGAAAACGCGCCGACCAACTGGAACCATATTGCGCCGATTAGCACTATCAGGTAGTAGACCTGGAAGAGCGCCTGGCCTTCCTCCGGTCCGGTCACGAGAATGGCCGCAGTGACCACCGACAGGTCAATTAGCAGCGCGAAGTGGCGTTGGTAGGGGATAGCGCGACCGGCGCCGAAAGTGAGGAATAGCGCCACGGTGAAGACCGTGGCCACCACCAGCAGTAGCCAGACAAGCAAGCGGACCTCGGGACGGAACGGCGAGATGGTGCCGACTACAACAAAGGCGATGATAAAGGCGGTGCGAAACAGGCCCACAAAAATGTCGGTTTCCCAGATGGGCAGGAATCGGTCTGTCGCTGGGGGCGTATCGGGTCTGCGCAGGTGACTTCACCTCCTTTCACATACTATGTTTTGACAACACTGCCAGCACTATAGTTCTCTACCGGTGCTGATTATTCCTGCCTGCGATAGACCGACCGGTGCGCGGCACGGGACAAGACGCTGAGGACAACGGTGAAGCACTCAGTCCCTCCTGACTTTGAGAAGCAGCGTCAGCAGCTGGTCGCACATCAACTCCGC
>CAYNMY010000320.1:0-3570 GCA_964398275.1 uncultured Armatimonadia bacterium
GCTCGGGGCGACGGTTCTATTCATGATCTACAAACAGCACGCCACTGAGGTGCTGCTGGGCTTCGGCTTCGGCGGCAGCCTGCTGGCCCTGTTCATGCGGGTGGGCGGTGGCATCTACACCAAGGCCGCCGACATCGGCGCCGACCTGGTCGGTAAGCTCGAAGCCGGCATTCCTGAAGACGACCCGCGCAACGCGGCGGTTATTGCCGATAACGTGGGTGATAACGTCGGCGACTGCGCCGGAATGGCCGCGGACATCTTCGAGTCGTACGAAGTGACGCTGGTCGCCTCGATGATCCTGGCGCTGGCCCACTTCCAGGACGATCCCCGGAAGGCGACGGTATGGATCGTCTTCCCGCTGATCGTCCGGGCCATCGGGGTCCTCACCTCGATGTTCGGCATCTGGATTGTAAAGATGCGCAACGACCAGGAACACCCGATGGCCTGCATCACACGTGGTGTGGTCTGGTCGGCTGTGCTGTCGGCCATTGGCTTCTTCATCGTCGCAAAAGGTTACGTGACCTCCTCGCATGAGGGGATGAAACTGTTCTGGGCTACGGTCTCGGGCCTGATATTGGCCATCGGCATCTACAAACTGACCGAGTACTACACCTCGCACAGTTTCAGACCAGTCAAAACGATCGCGCACTCTACCCAGACCGGAAGTGCCACCACCATCCTGACCGGCTTTGCCGAAGGCCTGGAAGGATCGGTATGGGCGCTGATGGTGATCTGCGGTGCGATCTTCGCCTCGGTTGTGAACTTCGCCGGCGGCAGCAGCGAGGATATTCGCTCCGGGGTGTCACTATGCGGTCTGGGTATGCTGACGACGACCGGGGTCATCATCTCCATGGATACATTCGGGCCGGTGGTGGACAATGCCCAGGGCATCTCGGAGATGGCGCAAGTTGAGGAGGCCACCGATGCCGTGGCGCTACTCGATGCGGTCGGCAACACCACCAAGGCCGCGACTAAGGGTATAGCCATCGCTTCGGCGGTTATCGCCGCAATAGCGCTGTTCGGCTCCTACCTGTCGAAGATCGCCCAGGTGGCCGGCGGCGGCGCAGCCAGTGATGCGGTCAGCATCAAGGCTCTGGCGCAGTTGCAGGGCAGTCTGTCTGTGGATGACCCGAGGGTCTTCATCGGCTTGCTGATCGGCGGGGCGATGCCGCTGCTGTTCAGCTCGATGACCATCCGTGCGGTAAGTCGGGCTGCTTTCCAGATCATTAACGAGGTGCGGCGCCAGTTCCGGGAGATCCCTGGCCTGATGGAGGGCACGGCGATGCCGGAGTCGGCGAAGGTGGTAGACATCTGCACCAGCTCGGCGCTGCGCGAGCTGGTCGCGCCGGCGCTGCTGGCGATTCTCAGCCCGATCATCGTCGGCGCCTTGCTCGGCTGGGCGGCGCTGGGCGGCTTCCTGGCGGGGATTATCGTCGTCGGCCAACTCCTGGCGGTGTTGCTGTGTGACGCGGGCGGCGCCTGGGATAACGCCAAAAAACTAATCGAAGACGGGGCCTACGGCGGTAAGGGCAGCGACGCGCACACAGCGGCAGTAGTTGGTGATACGGTCGGCGACCCGTTCAAGGACACCGCTGGGCCGGCCCTTAACCCGCTGCTCAAGGTTATGAATATGGTGGCGTTGCTGGTGGTGCCGTTCATTGCTATGTACCAGTACACTGCCGGGCTGTACGTCATTGGGGTGGTTCTGGCGGTGGTAGTGGCTATCGCTCTGATAATGGCCAAGGGCGAGCCCGAGGGGTTGCCGGATACGCAGGAGGCGCTAGACGACGAAGGGGCAGCCTAAGCGCTAGATAGCCGTCGAAATAGTCGTTAGACCAAACGAAGCCAGCAAATCTGCTGGCTTCGTTGTTTTGCCTAAAGAATGGACCTGGGCCTGCCAATAGGTAATCTGAGTAAGCGGAATGAGTGTACGAGACGACCGGTATATAGCTGGCTCGGCTGGCAGATAGGGTTCGGGGGGCTTCGGACCGAGATCGGTCCCTGCCAGCGTGATAGTTCGAGATCAACGGGGGGCAACCGGATGAATGGTGATTAAATGGCCTCCCGAATTCTGTTGGTGGACGACGACGTAGCCTTCTGCAAGTCTGTGTGTTCCAGCCTGGAAGATAACGGATACGTGGTCACAGTCGCTAACAACGCTGCACAGGCCCGGCATTATTTCGAAAATCGCAGTTTCAGCTTGATCTTGCTCGACCTGATGTTGCCCGACGCCGATGGGCTGGACCTGTGTGGGGAGTTGCGGGCCAGGAGCATGGTCCCCGTACTGGTGACCTCGGCGCGCCAGGACCAGGGCGACCGGATGGCCGCGCTGGAACTGGGCGCCGACGGCTACCTGGCCAAACCCTTTGAGGTCAGGGAGCTGCACGCCCGCATAGCCGCCTGCCTGCGCCGCGCCGGCGAGCCGTGGTCGGATGACGCGGGGCTCAAAACATTGCTCGCCGCGGGCGTCCGCCTCGATACCCAGAGCCGGCGGGCCTGGGTTGATGACGCGCCGGTCAGCCTGACGCCCAAGGAGTTCGATCTGCTGCGGGCCTTGATGAGCAAAGCCGGCTACATCTGGCGCTCCGAAGAACTGCTGTGGCGAATCTGGGGCTACGACAACAGCATCCAAACCCGTACCCTGTGCGTGCATGTCGGCCGCCTGCGCGCCAAGATCGAAGAGAAGCGCGGCCAGCCAGAACGGATCGTCACCGTCCCCGGCGTGGGATATATGTTCGTGGACCTGGACGCGGCGGCTTAGCGTCTGCGCTGATAGTGCCCGGCGGGTCAGAGTACTGAGCCGTCCTGCGCTGAAAGACCTGCGCGTGGTTCCAGCAGGTCGAAACTGTCCAGAATCTCGGGTACATACACGGGTACTCCCAGCCGCTCTCTTATGCCCTCGGCCAGCGCTAAAGCCGCCTGCTCCTCGCCGTGTGTGCAAAAGATCGCCTCAGCGCCGTCGCCAACTGCCTCGACCCACGCCAGTAGCTCGTCACGGTCAGCGTGCGCGGAGAATCCGGTCAGCATCTCCACCCGACAGCGTACTTTGTGAGTTTCGCCGGGAAAGATCCTAACGTGGCGGGCACCATCCAGAATCCGGCGGCCCAGCGTTCCCGCAGCCTGATAACCAACGAACAGCAAGGTGTCCTTGCGGCGGCGGAGATGGTGGCGGAGGTGGTGACGGATGCGCCCGCCGGTGCACATCCCGCTGGCCGAGATGATCACGCAGGGATCGGCAAAGTGGTTGATGTCCATGGAAGCCTCGCGGCTGCGGCAAATCTTCAGTTGCGGGAAGCTGAAGGGCGATTTGCCCGACCGCATCAGCTCATTCATCTCTTCGTCAAAACACTCCGGGTGGCGCCGGAATATCTCGGTGGCATCAATGGCCATCGGGCTATCCACGAAAACGGGAATCTCGGGAATGCGTCCGTCGCGCAGGAAACTGGCCAGTTCATACAGCACCGCCTGGGTGCGGCCCACTGCAAAGGCGGGAATGATGACCTGACCACCGCGCGTCAGCGTGCGTTTGACGATCTGCGCGCACTGGGCCGTGGTCTGCTCAACGGGCGC
>CAYNMY010000321.1:0-3549 GCA_964398275.1 uncultured Armatimonadia bacterium
GGGGTTTGTAGTGCAGCTTGAACTCCATGGCGTTGCCGAAGGCGCGAGTAGGATCGGTGGGATGGAGGTGCGCGCCGCAAGCATGGTAGCCAGTGTTGCCGATGTAATCCTTGACCAGCTTGCCGTCCGTACCCCAGACGCTGAAGCGTCGCGGCCGGTCATCGCATTCACAGACCCAGACCCGCCCCTTGGCGTCAACATCAATCGAGGACATATAGCGCATCCCCTGTGGGTCAAAGCGGCCTTCGTCAGGTCGTCCGCCCTTCTTCCCGAAGGTGCGGATCAGGTTCCCGTGTTTGCCGAAGCATTTAACTTGCATATCTGGCCCCAGGTCAGCCACATATACATTCCCAGCATCGTCCACGGCGATCGCGCCGTATTTCCCGACCCCCGGTGTGCGCACAGCCCCTTGATCTTCCGTCTCGACATCCATCCGTACTATGCGCCGTTCGGTCACTACATAGAGCAGTCCGTCTGGGCCAAAGTCCAGACTGTCGGGTGCGGTGACGTTAATCTTCTTGAGCAACTCGAACGTCTCGGGGTCCAGCAGAGCGATCATATCATTGCCGCTGAGGCTTAGAGCAACGTATTTGTCGTTGGCGGCGATGTCGCGCAGTCCGCCTTCATCCTGATAGAAAAAGTCGCGTAGGTGGGGACGATTGCCGTAACTAGCCTGTGATGCCCGAATTCCGAGCAGGGGCAGGCCCGTGGGGCGCTTGTATTCAGGAATCGGTTCATTCTTGAACCAGACCTGCTGCTCAATCTCACCGGTGTTCGCCTTGCGGCGGACAATGTAGCCGTTGCGGTGCGCACAAAACAGGTACTTCTCCGTTGCTGCCAGGCGATCATCTCCCATATGGCCGTGTCCTGGACCGTGCCAGATCTTCTTCATCGTGTTAGTATTGACCGCTATGGCCGGAGTGCCGCCCTCGTTCAGAGGCCAGCCCAAGAAGGCCTTGTCACCCGCACAGGCTACTGCCACCGGGCAGGCGTGATCTGCACCCCAATCGCCGGTCCCGTCGGTAACCTGCCACGGCGGAGTGCCCGGGTTGTAATACGAAAGCTGGTAGGTGACGTCAAGCCCCTTATGGCTCAGGCCCTTCACCTGGTACTCACCGGGCTCAACTATGTTGCCCTCGTCGTCGCAGCCGTCCCACAATATGCGCAGCTTGCGAGTAGTTGCCGTCTGGCTGGTGGGATAGTCACTGACCTTGTGATCCGATACCAGATTACGCACGCGTCTGCCCTGGGCATCATCAATTGCGACGGTGAACTTCCTGGCCTGGCGTGGCACCTCAATCGTCACCGGAATGACACCTGCGGGCAGTTCTTCCTCTTTCGCCACAGGCAGGGCCGCCAGGTTGCCGTGCGCCTCGAGGATGCACCGTCCCCACATAGCAGGTGTAAATGGCGGGGGCTTGACTGTGGTGTTCGAGGTGCTCGCCCACCAGCGGGGGTAAACTGGGCTGATCAGGTCACGGTAGCTGGTGGCCTTGAAGCCGCTGGTGCCCTGTCCGAAGCCCCAGCGAGGGTTGAGGCTCATCGCAAAACTCGCCCCCGGCACGGGCACCTGCCCGCCTCGAAAGAGCAGCTTCCACGGTAGCTTAAGCTCGTGGACGTAGCCCTTAGCGTCGGCGTCCTTGCGATAGGCCAGCTCCGCGCCTTCGGCGAAGGGGTCTTCAACTTCCAGGTTCTCTTTGAGATGGGGGTTAAGCCCGGTACTGGCACTCATACTGATGCGCGGCTCGCTAGCAGTTGTGTAGTATGAGGTGCTGATCGCCCAGGCCACATCGGTCTCCAGATGGACGGTTAGCGAGTCACTCTTACCTGTTTTGAGGGTGCGGTGAATCATCGGTGAAGGGTCGCGCCAGACGCCGGCCACATAGAAGGCCTCGTCGTCGTACATCGCCGCGATGCGCACACTGTTGAGGTCGCGAGTCTCCTGATCTGGGTACACCCAGATTTCACCGGAGCGATCCCACTCACTTACGTCACCGTCAACCGCCACCGGCCCCGGCGCGGGCACCGCCCGCAGCACGTGATTGAAGCTGGGCTGGCCCCAGGCGGCTAGCTGCCCCCCAAGCACCAACAGAACCGTTAGAGTTACCATCAATACCGTGCGCAATCCAGTCATCATGACTTTCCTCCTTGTTGGCATACTGCCTGATGAGACAGCAGGCTTTCGGCCAGGACGGCTATAGAGGTCCTTGCTTGCGGTAACATTGCTTGCTCAGTCTGTCAATTCCTGCCCGTTAGGCACACGAAATTGGGCTTTACGCCTGGCCCGACTTTCCTGAGCCAGCGAGGGTGCAAACCAGGTCCACGAGCATACGCAGCTGATTCTCATCGAGTCCCGCAAGCATCTCGCTGGTGTTGTCGAGGCGAGAAGCGGGCTGGGTCACGTGGGGTGAGGGGGCAAGGGTGAAGACTGGGTGGGGAGGGTAAGTAACGGCTGACTTGGTTGTGATATTGGGAGAAGAAGGGGATAAATAGGGGCACCATCAGAATCAGAAGTAGACAACGGTGCAGAACCAGGAGCAGACTTGAAGCCGCATCAGAGGTGGGCGGGCGCAGTCGGCGGCGGCGATTGACAGCAAACGGCCCTTCGACACGCTCAGGGCACGCAGGACAAGCCGGAGGAGCCGGAGGAGGAGACAATCCGCGGAACGTCGAAGTACATAGCGGTGAAGTCAACAGAACGCGGTCTTGACAATCAACAAGGGCTGACCTCCACAAGAATGCCACGATAGAAGGAGGGCAGGACAATGGCTAGAGAGATCATCGGATTTGTGCTGTTATTGCTGTTGGTGGTGGGTGTCGGGCGTTGCCGGGCTGAGGTGGAGGTGGTTCCGCCCCTGACGGTCGTGGACGATTTTGAGGCCGACCAGATCGGCCCGTGGTGGGGGAGCACGGATCCTGAGTATTACCGGGGAGGTACGGACCAGACCGGCCTGCGGCTCGAGCACGACAACGAGCGGGATGGGCAGGTGCTGGTCGCGCACATCAAGTTGGCCGGCGGCGAGGACAACAAGTTCTTCCTGGCCCGGGCCATTGCGTCGGGCAAGCTCGGTCGGGCTTACAAGGCATTGATCTTTTGGTATCGGGTAAAGGGCACCCCGCCGGAGGGCGCCAGCTTGCGCTGTCGGCTGCGGTCTACTGAGAGGGGCAGTTTTGATACTAGTATAGAGCCTGACACCGCTGGCCAATGGCGACGTGTCGAGGTACCCATAAGCGAGAGAGGGTCGCATCGGTTTGCCCTCAACCCGCTTACTGAAATCTGCCTGCGCCCGGGCACAGGAGACGAGCCGTGGAACCTGGAGCTGGCGCTTGACGACTTCCAGCTCGTCGAGACCTCCTCGTTGGCGAACTCTTACCAGCCCCAGAAATTGGATATAGCCAGTCCCACAGGCCCGCTGCGCGTGCTGTTGTGCAAACACGCCGCGGCCGGTTTTTACCGTATCAACCATGCGGCGCGTAATATGCCCGCGCCTACATCCGTGGCCGTGGCCCGGTTCCGCGGTTTGCATCTGCCTCTGGAGGGCGTCCCGC
>CAYNMY010000322.1:0-3542 GCA_964398275.1 uncultured Armatimonadia bacterium
GGTGACGCATCCGGTACGCGCTCAGCGCAACTTCGAGTGGATGCTGCACAGCTAATGCCCGATGAGCGACATTGACGGGGGCATCGTCGCGGAGGGCGAGCGAGCGCGGCTGCTAATCGAGCCGATATTCCCACGCGACTGGGAGCACAAGTACATTGAGGGGAAACTTATCCCTTCCGCCGACGACAAGCCGCTGCACTGCGTGAGCATCCGGCAATTCTGGCACCACAAGCCCAACTCCAGCCCACATCGCTCGCCGTATCCCCACTGGGATCCGCGCGGTGACGCAGAACCGCTATTCCCGCGGGATTATCAATACCTCGTAGTCCTGTCCGCCCTGCCGAGCGGGGCTGAGCCGCGGTTTGATATCGAAGCGATAGAGCAACAGAACGCGAAAGGTATCTGCCTACAATCCGGCGAAGAGAAGATTGTGGTGATCTTTAACCACGGCGGGGACGTCATAGATATGGGCGGCGCCCGCAGCGATGCCGAAAAGATCGTGGTGCGCGCCCGCCCGGGCCATATATCTTGGGCACTGGTGCGAGGGACCTTGCTGTCCTACGAAGATTATGTCCTGTTTGAGGGCCAAGCACCGACTTCGCGAACTGGCGAAAGGAGTACTCCGGGTTAGATGTCTGTCCTGCAAAGCGCCTGGGAGCTAATCAGCGACATAAGGGTACGCGATGTCGTAGACATCGTGCTGGTGGCTGCGCTGGTATACTACCTGGCCCGCCTGCTGCGCCGCACCCGGGCTGCCTCGTTGGTCAACGGCCTGGTGGTCGTGTTTCTTGTCGTCCTGTTCCTGTTTTCCATGGAACTGCCGACTCTCAACTGGCTGCTGCACGGCCTCACCGTTGGTGGGGTGCTGGCCCTGGTGGTGATCTTCCAGCCGGAGCTCCGCCTCGCCCTGGAGCGGCTGGGGCGCGGCGGCCTCTTCAGCAGCGCGCTGGGGCGGTTGGGCACACCCAGGCAACAGTCTCTAATAAGCCAGGTCGTAGACACCGCTTACCGCCTCTCTGAAGAGGGCTACGGAGGCCTTGTCGTCCTGGAGCGACGCAGCGGCTTGATGGACATCATCCGCACCGGCAAGATCCTCAACGCCCAGGCTTCAGTCGAGTTGCTGCTGACGATATTCTATCCGGGCAGTCCGCTGCATGATGGCGCAGTGGTCATCCGCGAAGACGAGATTGTCGCTGCCGCGTGCGCCCTGCCCCATTCGGAGAGTCCCAGCCTGTCAACCAGCGCCGGGATGCGCCACCGGGCTGCGCTGGGGCTGGCCGAGCGCACTGATGCCGTCATTGTAGTGGTCTCCGAAGAGACCGGCGCAGTTTCACTGGCGGTTAACGGCGCCCTGTCGCCGCGCATTGAGCGTCCCCAGCTTACCGAACGGCTCATGGAGCTGTTCGAGGCTGAGGAGGAGGCCGGCTTCTTCTTCTGGCGCAAGTAACACCCAGACCCACCCCGGGCACAACCGATGATGAACGTAGTACGCAGAATTGCAGGTGTCGTCACCAACGAATGGCCGCTGAAGATACTCTCATTGGCCCTGGCCCTGGCCCTGTGGGGATATTTCATCACCTCGTACGACCGCCCATCGCAGACAGAGACAGTTCTACCGGTGGAGGTGGTCAGCACCCCGGATGAATTGATCGCTACCAGTATCCAGCCGCGTGAGGTAACGGTGATCTTCCGGGGGCGCAGCCGGCCCTTGGGGGATATCGAACCGAACAAAGTACGCATCATCGCCGACCTGAGCAGCCTCAGTAGTCAGCAGCTCGGCGAGACGCCGCCCATTACGCTGGAAACGCAGGGACTGCCCCCCGGCGTGGACGCAACCCTCAACCCTCGCGTGGCCCGTATCACCCTCGACCAGAAAGACACCATCGAGCGGACGGTGACGGTCGAGACTCTGGGCAAGCAAGCCGAGGGCTTCCGCCTGGGCATGCCCCGGGTCAATCCTACCCAGGTGAGCGTCCAGGGCGCCAGCAGCGCCCTGCGGGAGGTAGCGCAGGTGGTGGCGGTCGTGGACATCGCGGGCTTCAACTCCACCGTGCAGAAGAATATCCCGGTCCAACTACGCGATGAACGCAGTGTGAAAATAGCCGGCCTGCGCACCACGCCGGCCACAGTCGAGGTGATCGTGCCGATCACCAAGGTGGCGACCAAAACCGTGCCAATCACGCCCCGTCTCAGTGATCCGCCCGCCGGCTACAAGGTGGTCTCGGTTCAAACCAGTCCCAGTACGGTCACCATCACCGGCGTGGAGAGTACCATCGCGGAAATCGAGTACATCAGTACGGCACAGATTAGCATTGGCAGCCTGCGCGGCGCGGGCACTTATACCCCCAGTCTTATCTTCCCCGAGGGCGTCAAGTCAGTGGGCGTAGGTGCGGCGACGGTGAAAGTTGCCACGGAGCGCGTGACTCTGCCCGAACCATCCCCCGAGCCACAACCCACCGAGGGCGAATCCAGCACAGGCCCAGGTTCCTCTGAGTCCGAGGGAGCTGGCCTGGCACCAGATGAGGAGACCGGTACCGAAGAGGTCCCCCACGAAACCTCGCCAGATGAGACTACCGAATGACGCCGACAAAGAAGTGGACGAGGGCGACTAGCCCGGCTCAGCCCAGGGCTACTGCTCGTTGAGCAGCCGCTGCACCCGCTCGTAATTGAACTTTATGGCCGGAAAATCCGGCGATAGCTTGTACATCTCCTGCCACTGTTTGAAGCTGGCCTCAAGCTGCCCGGTATGCTCCAGGCAATGTGCGTACACCCGCCAGCCGACTCCCTGGGCCCCCAACTCCACCGACCGGCGCAAGTAGGGCAGCGCCAGATCATACTGTTTCAGGTTGAAGTAGTGCCAGCCCAGATAGTAGTGACCCAGGGGGTTGTCGGGCAGCGCGCCGATGCCGCGATGGTAAGTGCCGATCGCCTCGGTGTTATACCCCAGGCTCCACTGCAGCCAGGCAATATCGCTGTAGGTCGTCACCAGCCAGGGGTCCATCAGCAGCACCACCTCCATACACCGGCAGCACTGGCTGTAGTCGCCCCAGTGCCACCACCAGTCCGACTCGGCTTCGTACGCGCCTATTACCGCTTGCCAGATCACAGCGGCCTGCTCGGCCGTAAGCGGGGCCCGTTCGCTCGCAGGAGGCGCAGGCGGTAGGGTCGCCGGCTCGGCCAGCGCCGCGGCGATGGTGCGCGTGATAAAGTCGGGCTGCGCCGACCGCATCGCTTCCAGCGTCCCCCGAGCAGTCTCAAAGCCCAACCGGCTGAGGCCAAGCACAGCGTAGTAGCGAATCCATGTCGGCTCGCCTATCAGCGCCGCCTCAGCGATCTTCTGCCCACGCTCATCGCCCAGGCAAGCCAGAGCAATCCCCGCCTGGATGCGCACGTCGCGGCAGTCATCGCCAGCAGCCACCAGCAAGGGCTCGACGGCAGACAGATCCCCAATCTGCCCGAGGACAAAGGCCGCGCGCAGGCGCTGCGGGCTGAGATGGGCAACAAGCACCGGCACCATCTCGCTGTGGCCCCACATAATCGGC
>CAYNMY010000323.1:0-3534 GCA_964398275.1 uncultured Armatimonadia bacterium
CGGCGCCGGCAGCGAGCCGCGCATCAGGCCGGGCCCGTTGTTCGACCTGCGTGGCGCCCGCGGGGGGCGCCACCACCACCAGCGGCGTGAGCAGGGGGCGGTGGCCCAGGGCGCGGCGAATGAACTGGCGCAGCATCGCCACGGCGGCATCGAAGTCGGCAACCACGCCCCCTTGCACGGGTCGGACTATCTCTAGCTCATCCAGCCCGCGTTCCCAGAGCCCGCGGGCCTCCACCCCGACCGCCACCGGCTTATGCCGGCGGTCTTCGAAAGCCACGAAACTGGGCTCGCGCAATACCACGCCTTCGCCCTTGGCCGCGATGTGGACCCAGGCGCTGCCCAGGTCAATAGCAAGTTGTTCCGTCCATGGGAGTATAGGCATTTCGCTGGTGTGGGATAGGTAGCGTCATCCGTGCTGGGGCAACGCCGGGCTGCGTAGTGATTCTTGTGTGTTAGACTGTACGGAAAATTGTACCACAGGTCCCTGAAAAAGGCAATAAGTCGTGGAACATACGTTCATAGGCATAGTCGCGGCGTAGAGTTTGACAATCAGGCTTGGTGACTGCTATAATCCGCATGGCAAAGGCCACTGGCAAGCTCTGTTTCGTGCCCGTCGCTGCAGCGACGACGTGTTGCCCTCCACCTGTAATGAGGAAGTGGTTAGTGATGAGACGCCAGGAAGAACTCCAGGCCAAACTGGAACGAGTTCGCGGCTTTATGTCTAAGCAGGAGCTCGATGCCGTGGTCTTCAACAACAAGATTAACTACCAGTGGCTGACCGGCGGAGGCGACAACCACGTCGTCATTGATAGTGACGGCGGCGTGGCAGTGCTGGTAGTTACCCACGATGGTCAGCACATCATTACCAGCAACATCGAAGCGGCCCGCCAGGAAGATGAAGAGATCGGGGAGCTGCCCTTTGAAATTCACTTTATGAACTGGCACGAGGAGAACCGTGAGGCGATGTTAGACCACATCGTAAGCGGCGAGATCGCCACCGATGCCACCTGGCCGGGCGGTGCGCGGCCGATGGGCGAGCAGCTCGCGCGGCTGCGCTGGAGTCTGCTGGAGCCTGAGGTGGAGCGCTATCGCGAGCTAGGCGCGATTACCGCTCGCGCGTTGACCGAAACTGCCGGCGAGATCGAGCCGGGGATGACTGAGCACGAAATCGGGGCGCACCTGGCGGTCAAGCTCATTGCGCAGAATGTAGTGGTCTCGGTCCTGCTGATTGCCGCAGACGAGCGGGTGGCGAAGTACCGCCATCCCATTCCCACCGACAGGCGGCTGGAGCAGAAGGCCATGCTGGTCATCGGCGCGCGCAAGTGGGGGCTGGACATATCGGCCACGCGCTTGGTCCACTTTGGTCCTCTGGACGATGAGTTGATAGACAAGCACCGGGCGGTCTGCCAAGTGGACGCGACCTTCCTCGCCGAGACGGTGCCGGGCGCGGCGGTGCGGGATATCTTCCGCAAGGGTATTGAGGCGTACGAGGCCACCGGATACCCCGAGGAGTGGCGGCTCCATCACCAGGGCGGCGCGACCGGTTATGCTCCCCGCGACTACAAGGGCACGATGACGTGCCCGCAGACGGTGTTGGAGAACCAGGCTTTTGCCTGGAATCCCTCGATAGCTGGGACAAAGGTAGAAGATACGATCGTAGCAAGGGCGGACCAGACTGAGGTGCTGAGCGCAGATGAGCAGTGGCCGATGTTAGAGGTAGAGTATGCGGGCCGGACGATGGCCCGGCCTGACATCCTGGTTCGTTGAACCGCAGCAGATGAGGCAGCAAAGTGCGGCTAGAAAAGCTCCAGATGCGAGGGTTCAAGACCTTCGCTGACAACACCCAACTCGAATTCGGCGCCGGTGTAACCGGCATCGTCGGTCCTAACGGCGTAGGCAAGAGCAACATTGCTGATGCCGTCCTGTGGGTGTTGGGCGAGCAGGGCCACCGGGTCCTGCGGGTCGAGAGCGCCGAAGCCGTCATCTTTGTCGGCTCTGAGGACCGCCGCGCGCTGGGGATGGCTGAAGTCGTACTGACGCTGGACAACTCCGATCAGGCTCTGGCCTCGGAATACTCCCAGATTGAGATAACCCGGCGGCTATTTCGCACGGGCAAGAGCGAGTACCTGTTGAATCGCAACCAGGTGCGGCTGCGCGATATTCGGGATTTGCTGGTGGACAGCGGGCTGGGAACCGACTCGTACGCGCTGGTCGGCCAGGGCGAGATTGATGCGATTCTCAGCGCTCGGCCCGAGGATCGCCGCGAGTTGCTTGAGGAAGTTGCCGGCGTGCGCAAGTATCGGATTCGCCGCACCGAGGCCGAGCGCAAGCTGGCCAACACCGAGGATAACCTCACCCGCGTCCGCGACATCATCTACGAACTTCGCACCCAGCGTGAGCCCCTGGAAAAGCAGGCGGAGGTAGCGCGCCAGTACAAGGGACTGGCGGAGCGGCTCCACCACATCCAGCGCGATCTGCTCGCCGCTGAGTATGAAAGCCGCCGCGAGAGACGCGGTGGCATCGTCAACGATCTTGCGGTTATCCAGGCCGATCTCCAGGCTACCCGCAACCAGACCAGTGTACTGGATGCCGAGTACGAACAGAGCTCGATGCAGGCCACCGCGCTGGCCGATCAGCTTGACGATCTGCGCCGGCAGGCCGCGGACGCTGAGCGCGAGTGGGACCGGCGTCGCAATGCCCAGGCGGTGGCTGCTGAGAAACTGCGCAGCGCCGGGGAACGCCGCGAGCAGCTTGAGCAGGGCCTCAAGCAGGCCCAGCAGCGCCGCAAGGAAGCGCAAAGCGCACTGCAGAAACTCGAGCAGAACCAATCCCGGCACCAGGATAGCCTGGAGGAGGAGAAGCGGCGGCTGACCGAACTGGCGACATCCTACCAGGAGTCCGAGGCCAGGCACCGCCAGGATACTACCCAGCGCGAGAGCTTGCATAACCGGCGCAGTGAGCTATCCGGCCAGGCCGCCGGCGCCGAGCAGGAAGTGACAGCGCTACAGAGCTTACAGGTTGAAGTAGACGAGCGCATCGAGCGGCTCTCCCAGCAGCAGGCCCAGCTTGAGCAGCAGCGTGATCAGCTCCAGACCCGGCTGGCGGAACTGCGCAAAGAGAATGAAGCCCTGCAGCAGGAGACGGAAGATATTCGCCGGCGGCTGCGTGAGGCGCGGGTGCAGCACACGGCGCTGGTCACGACGCTGCGCGAGCACCGTCGCAAGCGGGATTTGCTGGCCGAGGCCGTAGCCGCCGGGGAGTCGCGCCAGGCGCTGCTCCGCGAATTGGAGCGCGCGCACGAGGGGTATGCGGAGGGGCCGCGTGCGCTGCTGGACGCGGGGCAGGCGGGCGAACTGAGCGGCGTGGTCGGGGTGTTGGCTGATCTTCTCGATGTCCCCGGGCGCTTGGAGGCAGCGGTGGAAGCCGGGCTGGGCGACCGCCTCCAGTGGGTTCTGGTTGCGTCCGAAGACGAGGCTCGGAGCTGCATAACATACTTGCGCGAAAACCGGCTAGGCCGCGCCACGGTTCTGGCGC
>CAYNMY010000324.1:0-3526 GCA_964398275.1 uncultured Armatimonadia bacterium
GAATCAGGTCAGAATCTAACCAGCCAAGGCTTGCTACCGAAACTGGCGCGAGAAATTGCTGAGAGTCTTCTTCAGCTACTACGGTGTCCTGGCGCGCAGCCACCCGAGCCACGAATCTGCTGGGGCCAATCCCGATAGAAGACTTCAATTCTGTCTGCTGCCGAATTTGCTCTTTGATCTGACTGCACCATTCTTGGGCCTGGTGGGTATCGGATACGACTTTGGTAATGTCAGCGAAGCCCTGATGAAAATCTGTCGGCTCTACTACCGGACTATGATCAGCGACAACATCCCAAATCTGCCGGTACAGCAGCAGGCAATCATCGGGATTGAAAGTAATAATCTCCACTCGCGGACACAGGCACCGCACCTGCCGAAGGGGAATACCAGTACTAACGCCTTCCGCCTGCGCCAGGCCGCAGGCTTCTAGCACCTGGCCATCGCGGACCACCACCAGGGGCCTTAGCGCTAATGACGTTCGCAACCGCCGATAGACCCTCACATAGAAACTCTTAACATCGGTAAAAGCAATCCAATTACTCATTGCCAGCCCTTTCCGGGAATTACCATTATATCAAACATACGTTCTAATGTCAATGCCAACAACCCCAATCAGTTTTCTCCTGGCATCGGGAGGCGTGGCGCTATCAGATGTGCCGGTGAGCGATCTCAGCGATGGCCTGCGCCAGGGCGCGCAGCTTCTCATCAGGTGTCGCTTATCTGCTCGGCTTTGTGTGTATGTCGAATCGGCCGCCCCGAAGGTTCGGTCCAATCCTAGCAGTTCTTACAGGGCACGGTAACCGCATGCTCCGACAGACAGACAAGAAGGCGGCTCGGAGGAACTGAGGTGTCAAGTGAAGAATACTACCAGTAACGAGAGGGCACACCGGGAATATTGAGCGAGTATCGAAGAGTCAGGAAGATTTGGACGGTTGGGTTTATGTCTGACATCGGCTTCGACAACGAAAAGTACCTCAGGGAACAGACGAAAGCCATCCTGGAGCGGACGGAGCGCGCGGCGGGAAAGCTTTATCTGGAGTTTGGCGGCAAGCTCACCTTTGACTTCCATGCCGCTCGGGTCTTGCCCGGCTACGATCCCAACGTTAAGATGCGCCTGCTACAGGGATTCAAGGACCAGATCGAGGTCATCTTCTGTGTATACTCCGGCGACCTGGAGCAGGGGCGTATCCGCGGTGATTTTGGGATCACATACGATATGGCGACACTCAAGGCCATAGACGACCTGCGCGACTGGGGCATTATCGTCTCTGCCGTGGTGGTGACGCGTTTCCACAACGGCCCGGCATCCGAGCGGCTCATACAGCAATTGGCGGCCAAGGACATTGCCACCTATACTCAGCCCGAGATTCCCAACTATCCCAACGATGTAGACCGGATCGTGTCGGAGGACGGTTACGGTCGCAACCCCTATATCGAAACCAGCGCCCCGCTGGTGGTCATCGCCGGCACTGGTCCGGGCAGCGGCAAGATGTCAACCTGCCTCTCGCAGCTTTATCACGATCACCGGCGCGGTATCTCCTCAGGATACGCAAAATTCGAGACCTTCCCAATATGGCATCTGTCCGTTGATCATCCGGTTAATGTTGCCTACGAGGCGGCCACGGCCGACCTGGGCGACATTGTCATGATTGACCCGTTCCATCTCCAGGCCTATGGCGAGACGGCGGTTAACTACAACCGCGACGTTGACAACTTTCCCATTCTCAAAAGCATTATTGATCGCATCGCCGGCGATAACGGTCGGACACTGGTCTACCAGTCACCTACTGACATGGGCGTCAATCGGGCGGGTGCGGGCATCGTGGACGATGATGTGGTGCGTGAGGCCGCCGCTCAGGAGGTCATCCGCCGCTACTTCCGCCACTACTCCGAATTCCACCGTAGTTTGTGTTCGTTGGAGGTGCTGGAGCGTGCCGAGAAGCTGATGCTGCGGCTGGGGCTGTCGCCAACTGATCGGCCGGTCGTTGAGCCCGCGCGCCAGGCCGCCGCCGAGGCGGAAAAGCAAGAGAAGGGCAAAGACGGCTTCTACTGCGGTGCTGCCCTGCAACTTCCTGATGGTACGATAGTCACCGGGAAGAACTCGCCCCTCTTCCATTCCGCATCCGCGGGAATCATAAATGGCATCAAGTACCTGGCGGGTATACCTGATAGCATGCACCTGCTGCCGGAGAACGTCATCCAGAGCCTCACCGACCTGAAGACTAACTATCTGGGCTCTAACTCACCGAGTCTCAATGTGCAGGAGGTGCTTGTAGCTCTGGGCATCAGCGCTGCAGGCAACCCAGCGGCCAAGGCCGGCGTCGAGATGCTTCCCCAACTGCGCGGCGCGCAGATGCACATTACTCACGAGCCCGGTGCGGGGGACGAAAACGGCCTGCGCAAGCTGGGCGTCCCCGTCACCACTGACGCAAAGCCCACCTCCCGGGGTTACTTCCTCCGCTAAAAGCCCAGGTGTCTGGGCTGTTGACCGATCGGGTTGTCTGACCCCAGCAAAAGCTGGATAACATGGGACGGTCTGGTGCTTTGACGGCTGGATTGCGCCTCATATCATAACCTTCGCCAAGACTGCTGAGCAGGCCGCGCCCTGTTATCGAGATTCCGCTGAGGTCAATCGTGAAGGACAAAGCCGGTGCAGCGCCGAACCATAAGCCGACGGCTGCACTACAGCCTGGCGCTATGCGTTGGATGCCGACGATCAGTTCGTGACCAACTAGAAGTCCCGCGCAACAAACTGACAAAGGAGAAGAATTGTGCCCACGAAGGTGTTGCGCACGGGTAGCATTTGCCTGCTGGATGCCGAGGGTGTAGGCCACTTGGTCGGCTGCGACCAGCCCGGGCAGAAAGCTCAGCTTGCGGTGCTGGAGCTGGCGCAGCAGTAGACCGGTGGTAGACAGAGCAGTTCTCTGCTGTTATCGGCTGCGCTGCCGCAGCCACAAGACCACACTGCCAGCAAGTGCCAGGAGCACCAAAGCGACCGTCATGCCGACTACTATCCATGTGCTGCGCTGCGCGAACGTTGGCGGGGCTGCGCGCTCCGGTGGCTCCAGGGAGAATTCGACGTAGCCTGAGCCCGCGTCAGGCGGGAAGCCGCCCTGGGTGGCGAGAGCAGACGAGTCTCCTGGGGGCGTCGTGGCTGTGCCCAGGGATGTCCAAACGCCCGCCAGCGTGCCCACCACCGCCGGGTTATTCGGATCAAAGCCTAACTCCTCGCGGACCTGCAACTCCAGGTCCTTCCCCCAAGTCAGAGGCACGGCCGGGCCCAACAGCCAGCTTGGATCGGTGGTGCAAGCACAGTTCCGGCCCAGCAGCCGGAACAGATTCGATAGGCCTATCTTCGTGACCTCCGCACCACCAAACACCGGCCCGATCCGGCGTCCCATACCGAAGAGCACAGCCAGCCGCGCCTGGGTCTTTTCGCCGTCGAGGCCGCGGCTCCATAGCAAAACCTGCTCCCCGGGCTTATCCGCCGAGCGCGTCAGAACATACGGGGGCCGCTTGATCGTCT
>CAYNMY010000325.1:0-3512 GCA_964398275.1 uncultured Armatimonadia bacterium
GCCGGTGACCGCGGCCAATTGAGGCGCCGTCGAAGAACAGGCACAGATCTTCGGGGGCCCAGCCCCCGCGCATGAAGTACATTCCGGTGTAGGGAAAAGCCTTGGACGACTCCGCCGGTATGGTGCCCTCGCCCTCGAATATGAAGCGGGCGTCCTCACGACCCAGCTCCCGGGCCATCACGTGCTTGTTGCCGTTGTCAGCCCGAGCCACGTGCAGGTAGCCGCCCGCGTCATTGTGGGAGACCACGGTGCCGCAGGGCCGGACCCGGTGCATCGAGTAGTCCAGCATGCGATTGAGCGCGGCTTTGAAATCGTCTCCCAGGTCTATCTCGTTGAACTGGGCGAGGCGGTAGACGTTGAAGAGCCGCTGCATACAGCCTTCGTGATAACCGGCCAACTCGTACTGCGCACCATCGGGGTGAAACTGCCTCTCCAGTTCCTCGTGCAGCCTGGTGAGGCCCTCTTCCCGCCAGAACGCGGACCGTTTGAATTCGGGAAATAGAATCCCGGATCGGTATATGGCCAGAGTGTCGGTCCAGCCGAAGTTGGCGCTATCCGGCAGGCTCCACTCCAGCGTATGCTCGACCATCTCCCACCAGGTCTTGAGCATATCAAGGCGCGTTCGCTGTTGGAAGGAGGGCGAGTCAAGCATGGAAAAGAAAGTCCACGGCCAGCAGCGCGTAAGCCGCGAACTGGGCCGGTGCGGCGCCCAGCCGCCCAGGCCGCCCCGGTGCCCAATTGGCCGGGGATTGTGCCGGATGTGGGAGGATATTATCTCGTCCTGGCGCCGGGCGTATTTCTCGTCACCAGTAGTGCGGTAGGCAGAGATCAACGCACGGTTCCAGCTCATATACTGCAGATGAATCGGCCACTCGACGTAGCCGTTCGGATTGCCCCGCCAGTCAATTTCGCCGGGACGATAGTAGTCCTGTATGTACCCTTCGCACAACCGGTCGGCCTCCGCGATCGTCGCCGACGTTGCGTCAGGAATAATGTCAAAGTAGAAATGCTCAGGGGTAGTGCGGGTACGGAAGTGCTCGTCGAGCGCCGCCAGGGCGGCGTCCAGGTCGCCCTGCTCCCGGGCTGCCTTTACCTGGGCAAGCTCGGGCCGGTCCAGGTCCAGCTCTGCCAGGAATTCTTCATCGGTCATTCGGGGGCCCTCGGGCTGCCTGACCACTTGCATCCGCATCTCGCCCACCGCCATGCCGGCACTGTCAGGCTGCAGGCAGATCCGGGCCGCATTGGCAAAGTCGTTGCTCATACCACAAGGGATGAAGTTCGCCAGAGGCATGGAGACGCGCCGCCAGCCCGGCTGGTAAGCGCAGGACATACTGTGCAGGACGTCTTTCTCCTCCAGCCCAGGCGATATGACGTCAGTCTCGAGGGTGATCCACACACACATCGCTTCCGGAAAGTAGATCTCGAGCACAAGCTGATTGTACTCGCCCTGCGCCATCTGGGTTTGGGGAAAGGGAATGCGCAGCTGGCCGCTCTCGGGTAGAAACACTCCCGTCTTGCCCTCAATCTCCACCGCCTGTGCCGCTGCGTAGCCCGCCTCCCGCCAACCGTCCGCCGCTATGACCAGCTCGTCAGTTACGATCTCATCCTGCTTCATAAGCTGCTGCCTCCTGGCTCATCGGCCATGAATGGTCTCCGGCACTGCTCCGGTTCCCGCTGCTATTCGCCGCCGATGGTACTACACCTCCCCACGTTGGAGCTTCCTGTACGGCTATCCGCCTGGATACAAGAAAGGAGAACTGCGAGCGTCGCGGAGGTGATCAAGAACTTCTTAGGGGTGGGATCGAGTCAGGCGGTGCCCGTGCGGGGGCGGCTCGAGCACGCAGTCGAGCAGCAACTGTGTATAGGGATGCTGCGGCTCGCCCAGCACCTGCTCGGTCGGGCCCAGCTCCACGATCTGCCCCCGGTGCATTACCGCGACCCGGTGGCTGATATGACGCACCGTGCTGATGTCATGGGTTATGAACAGGTAGCTCAGCCCGTCTTCTTCCTGCAGGCGCGTAAGCAGGTTGATGATGCGTGCCTGCGTGGAGCAGTCGAGTGCCGAAAGCGGCTCGTCAGCCACGATGAAGCGCGGCGCGCACGCCAGAGCGCGCGCAATGCCCACGCGCTGCTGCTGGCCACCGCTGAGTTGGGCCGGATACCGGTGACCATGCTGCGCACTTAACCCGACGCGCTCCAGTAGTTGCTGCACCCGCTGCTCCCGCTCGCGCCGTGGGCCTAGCCGGTGGATAATCAGCGGCTCGCCGATGATCTCGCGCACAGTCATTCGGGGGTTCAGCGCGCCAGCCGGGTCCTGGAAGATTATCTGCATCTTCTGGCGCAGGTATTGTAGCTGGTGCCGCGTGACCTGACTCAAGTCCTGCCCCTCAAAGTATACTCGGCCCGCAGTCGGCTCGATGAGCCGCAGAATCAGCCGCGCCAGCGTGCTCTTGCCACAGCCGCTCTCCCCTACCAGTCCTAGCGTCTCGCCCGGGGCGATGCTCAGGTCAACCCCGCGGACCGCCGCCCACGCGCCACTACGCCGCACGAACCAGCTCGCCGTCGGGAACTGCTTGGTCAAGCCCACAGCCTGGACCAGTGGCTCCCCGCTCATCGGCGCACACCCGCCGTCAACAGCTCCTGCGTATACGGGTGCTGCGGGGTGCTGAACAGCCTTTCCGTCGCCCCACTCTCCACTACCTTTCCCGCATACATCACCGCAACCCGGTCACACAACGCTGCCGCTACTGCCAGGTCGTGGGTCACCAGCAGTACAGTCATATCTAGCTCAGTCTTGAGCTGGCTGATAAGCTCCAGGATCTGGATCTGCACAGGGCCGTCAAGCGCCGCGGTCGGCTCGTCGGCAATCAGCAGCGTCGGCTGGCAGGCAATGGCCATCGCGATCATCACCCGCTGCCGCATTCCGCCGCTGAACTGGTGCGGGTACTCGCGCAGCCGCCGGCGCGGTTCGTAGATGCTCACTGCCGCGAGTAGCTCTCCGGCGCGTGCCCACGCCGCCCGGCGACTGAGCTTCAGGTGAGCGCGCAAGCCCTCGGCGATCTGCTCACCGACGGTCAGCACCGGATTGAGCGCACTGGCGGGATCCTGGAAGACCGCAGCGATCTGGCTGCCGCGCAGCCGCCGCATCTCGCGCTCGCGCAACTCGAGCAGATTGCGCCCGTCGAACTCGATCCTCCCGCCTATAATATGCCCGCCAGTGCCCAGCAGCCGCAGGATGCTGAGCACAGTCGTCGTCTTCCCGCAGCCCGACTCGCCGATAAGCCCCACCGTCTCGCCCAGGTTCACCCGCAGGCTAAGGCCGTCCACGGCCCGCACCGTGCCGTGCTCGGTGGCATACTCCGTGGTCAGGTTCTCGATAGTCAGCAACGCGCCCGCCATTGGCGTTACTCCCGTCCTGACTGAGACGGTAGAACAGGCGTCCCGCCTGTCCACTTGGGCGACGGGCGTCCCGCCCGTCGTACCGGAACCGGCGCACGATGCGGGTCGAGGGC
>CAYNMY010000326.1:0-3504 GCA_964398275.1 uncultured Armatimonadia bacterium
AGCCCGTCCCCGAGATGTCGGTCTACATCCGGTGCGGGGTGGCTTACCACAGCGATCTCGACGAGGTGGAACGCATCGCCAAGGAGGTCGGGCACCAGGTGCAGGATCGCGTCGAGGGCACGAACAGGGAATGGGACCCAGTGGTGCGCTTCAAGGAGTTCGGCGACTCGAACATCAACTTCGTGACGGTCCTGCGCGTCACTGACCCGACGCAGCGGTTCCTGCTCGAGCACGAATTCATGAAGGCGCTCTTTCGCCGCTTCAACGAGGAGGGCATCGAGATCTCCTTCCCGATGCGCACCGTGATTATGCGCGAGGAGCCGCCGCCAGCTCGCCCCTAGACCGTAGGAGCGACATTATTGTCGCGGCTACTCCCGCCGGAAGTTGAGGCAGTAGTGGTGCATGGTGTTGGAGACCCAGGCGCTGCCCATCCCGTAGGGGGCCAGGCGCTGGTTATCCTGGCACCAGATCTTCTCGTCTTTGAGGGTGAGAAACTCTGCCAGCCGCCGCGCCAAATCCCACGCCAGCGGATAGATGCAGCCGCCCTTCTTAACGTTCTTAACGATGATCGTGGCGTAGGCTTTAGTCCGCATCAGGGCAGCTACCTCGCGGTATATCGCTACCAGCTCATCGAGGAACTGCTCGTAGTCGGCGATATTGCCCAGGTCACCCTTGCTGTCGGAGTAGTAGAGATCCCGGTCGCCGGCATCGCGTCGCTCCTGCTGAGTCTCGAAGCCGTCGCGGTGCAGCATATCCCAGTACGGCGGGCTGGTGATGACGTAGTCCACCGGCTCGAGACCGAGCGTGCCGATGTCCCGGGCGTCCGCACAGATGATGCGGGCAGCGTCGGCACAATCCTCGGCGTCTAGCCGGCACTGGGCCAGCTCGGCATACGTAGGATTCAGCTCAATGCCCACCGCCCGGCGACCAGCCTGAGCCGCTGCAATCAGCGCGCTGCCCGTGCCGGCCATCGGATCCAGCACCAGTTGGCCCGGCTTGGTGAAGAACTCGATAAACTCCCGGCACAGTTCCTCCGGGAACTTGGCCGGATGGACCAGGGTATCGTCGCCACGCGGCGGCGGGTTATGAATGAACCAGCTTTTCTGGAACTTGAGCCACTCGGTGCCGGTCAGTTCGTTGAGCTTATTATTCTTGATGGGCTTGTTTGTCCCCACCTGACAGCCCTCCTGATCGCGTGTGGCTGTTCGGCTTCAGTAACGAAGGATACCACAATCAGGCGCACACGAGAAGGCCTGCCAGCGTTCTACTCACCGGTCCCAACTACCCGGCGGCCAGGGCAGCCCAAGATTTTTTCGCGTTTGTCCACCCCGACAGAGGAAAGCGCATGCTCGGAGGAGAAATTATTAGCCCCAGGTAAGCCAAACCGTCGGGCGAGGGAAGGGGCCACAATGGAGCAATCTCAGCGCACCGTGCTCAGCCGCTTGCAGCGGGTTATGCGCGCATTTTTGCCGCAGGAAGAGGACTTCTTTGACCTGTTTCGCCTGGCTAGCGATAAGGGCGTGGAAGCAGGCGAGTGTCTGCATAACCTGATGAATAACTACAAACGCCTCGAGGTGGCTGTCGAGGACATTGACAAGATCGAGCACCAGGCAGACGAAATCGTCCACGAGGTAGTGCGCAAGCTCAACACTACCTTCGTGACCCCGGCACTGTTCGACCGCGAGGACATCTACCGCCTGGCGGAGTGCCTTGATGATATCACTGACATGATCAAGGGCACGATTGACCGGTTCAAGTCCTTCAGGATAGCCGCGCCCACCGATCACGCGCGGGATATGTCCGAATTGCTGCTTCGTGCCACCCAGGCGCTACACGAGAATATCTGCGAACTGCCTCGGATGCAGCCGGGCGACATCCGGTACTGCCGGGAAATAAACACCCTGGAAAACGAGGGTGACGCTGCCCTGAAAAAGGCGCTTGGTGAACTGTTTGAGTACGAGGAGGATGCGCGCGAGATCATCAAGTGGAAAGAAGTATACGAGTTCATCGAAGAGGCCCTGGATCGGTGCGAGGACGCGGCCAACCTGATCGAGGCAGTGATCACCAAGAATGCCTAGAGCTCCGATCGTCCTGATTGTCCTCGGGGGGCTAGCTTTCAACTTCATGACGGGCTTCCACGATGCCGCCAACGCCATCGCCACCAGTGTATTGACGCGGGCGCTGAGCATCCCCCATGCGATCCTGTTGGCCGCTGGACTTAACCTGGCCGGTGCTATGGTCAACGAGGCGGTCGCCACCACTATCGGCAAGGGGATAATCCCCACCGAATACGTTACCGATCAGGTCATCCTGGCCGCACTGCTCGGTACGGTCGTCTGGCTGTTCATCACCTGGCGTCTGGCCCTACCCACAAGCTGCTCGCACACCATAATCGGCGCGCTGATCGGGGCGGGCAGCGCCGCCAGCATCCAGTTCACCGCCGGCGGCGGGATACTAGGCTGGAGCTACAATTACGGCATCTTTAACTTCGCCGGTCTGAAGAAGATCTTCCTCGCCTTGCTGCTGTCACCGATATTCGGGCTGCTGGTTGGCTTCGTGCTTATGATTATCCTGATGCATATCTTTGCCCGCAGCGTCCCGAGCATCCTCAACCGGTACTTCCGCCGATTGCAGGTATTATCAGCCAGCTTTATGGCCTTCAGTCACGGCAGCAACGACGCCCAAAATGCCATGGGGATTATTACCATGGCCCTGATCTCGGGCGGTTACCTGGCCAGCTTCGACATTCCGGTGTGGGTGAAGATCATCTGCGCGGCGGCGCTGGCGCTGGGAACCGCCGCCGGGGGCTGGCGGATCATCAAGACCATCGGCCGCAAGGTGATGACCCTCAAGCCCATACATGGGTTTGCGGCGGAGACCTCCGCCGCCGGGATTATCCAGTTCTGCACCCATATTGGCGCGCCTATCAGCACCACCCACATCATCTCGTGCGCGATTATGGGAGTGGGGGTCTCGCGCTCGCTGCGGGCGGTGCGCTGGCGAGTGGCCGGGCAGATCGTGGTGGCCTGGATCCTGACCCTGCCCATCACCGCCTTGCTGGCAGCGCTCTCTTACAACCTGCTCAGCTTCTTCTTCTGAAACTGTCTTCCTGGAACCGGCCGCTATTCTTCAGCGCCCTGGGCCAGTATCAGGTCGCAGACTTCCCGTACCGCGCCGTGTCCCCCGCTTTTTGTGGTGACGTAATCCACCGCCTCGCGCACCTCGGCCATCGCACTTGCTGGCGTGGCGGTATGCCCGACCTCGGCCATTGCCGCCACGTCAGTAACGTCATCCCCCATGTACAGCGCCTCGTCGGGGCTCAGATCACGCTCCTCGAGCAGTCGCCGCACGACATCGGCCTTATCGCCGCATCCTGTAAAGACCGCTCGGATGCCCAGCTTCTCCGCCCGCGCCGGCACAATCGCCGAGGTATCCGCACTGACCAGTGCGACCTCCACCCCGGCTTCTTGCAGGCGCACCAGCCCCAGGCCATCCTGGACATCG
>CAYNMY010000327.1:0-3494 GCA_964398275.1 uncultured Armatimonadia bacterium
CCTGCGGCTGTCGTAAACGACGTCGAACGCCAGAATCGGCACAAACACCAGTTCCACCAGGAAAAAGACGCCCGAGACCGCCTGTATTACCCACTCGAAGACTCTGCCCCCGATCTCCGACAAGCTCTCCTCCCAGATACTCGAAGACTCTTGAATGAACCTCTTCACGCCCTCCGGGGCCTTCTCGGTATAGGTCGCCAGCCACTCCTCTGACAGCTTCTGCAGCCTGTCGCTGGCCTTGTCATAGAGTACCGGCAGCTGTTCCAGCTCCGCGGATATCCCCGACGAAGTCACCACAAACAAGAGCCATATGAGACCACCCAGAGCTACCATTACCAGCACGGCCGCTATCGAGCGCCTGGTACGCTCGGGCAGGGGCACTGATATCCTACGCAGCCGCTCCACCGCCGGGCTGACGATGTAGGCCAGCGCGATGGCCAGCACCAGCATAACCGCAATGCCTCCCACTCTGCTGAAGAAGCGCCCCAACGCCGGCGGTGTCCAGAAGATCATGTACAGCAGCAGACCGCTGACGGCGAGCGTCGCGATGACGCGCCGGGAAGTCCACGCCTGTTGGCTTTGCTTATCCGTATCCATATCCCTCCTCCTGGTTAACCTTGTTGCCGCGCAGGCGGCTCGAATTCCGCAGGCCGCTGCGAGCGAATGCCCAGGTGATACTCCAGTGCATCGCAGATGCGCACGGCCGCCTGGCCGTCCCCGTACGGCGAGCCGCCGGCGGCCATCCGGGCGTAGGCGCTGGGGCTGGTGAGCAGGCGGTCGGCCTCCGCCACGATCTTATCGGTCTCAGTCCCCACCAGCCGGGCGACTCCCGCGTCAATGGCTTCGGGCCGCTCCGTGGTCTCCCGGGCGACCAGCACAGGCACCCCCAGCGCAGGCGCCTCCTCCTGGATACCGCCCGAGTCGGTGATGATCAAGTCGGCCCGGGCCATCAGCGCCACGAAGACCACATAATCCGGCGGCTCGACCAGTCTCACCCGCGCCACGCTCCCCAGCAATTGCTCTGCCGGGCGGCGCACCACCGGATTGGGATGCACCGGGTATATCAGCGTAACGTCGGAATGCGCGGCGAGAATCTGCCGCAGCGCCGCACAGATCCGGGCGAACGGCTCCCCCTGGTTTTCGCGGCGGTGCAGCGTCACCAGCAGCAGACGGCCCGGCAGCTCTTCGACCCACGCCAGTTTTGTGCCGGCCAGGGTCGGCTTCTGCCGGCGGATAGTCTGCAGCGCATCCAGCACCGGGTTGCCGGTGACAAAGATCGCCTCCGGGCTGACTCCTTCGGCCCGGAGATTGCCAGCCGCGCGCGGGGTCGCCGCAAAGTGCAAGTCGGCCAGCACAGTGGTCAGGCGGCGGTCCATCTCCTCGGGGAACGGGGAGAACTTATCACCCGTCCGCAGCCCGGCCTCGACGTGCCCCAACGGTATCTTCTGATAGAATGCCGCCAGGCTCGCGGCAAAGGTCGTCGTCGTATCGCCCTGCACCAGCACAATCCGGGGCCGCAGCTGCCTCAGCGCTTCTTCCACACCAGTAAGGGCACCACTGGTAACTTCACTGAGGCTCTGCGCCGGCTGCATTATGTCCAGGTCCACATCCGGGCTGATATTAAAGACCGCCAGCATCTGATCGAGCATTTCCCGGTGCTGCGCGGTGACGATCACCTGGGGCACGAACAGTTCGGGGCGCTGGCTGAGCTGCGACCATACCGGCCCCAGCTTTATGGCCTCGGGGCGGGTACCGAAGACCATCGCTATCGGTATCGGGCTCATCGCAACCACAACCACAGGGCCGCTCCGCACAGTGCGGCGGTCAGCCCGTAGATTAGCACTACGGTTTGCTTCTGGCTGAACCCGCGGGCGAGCAGCCGATGGTGCAGGTGGGTGCGATCGGCGTTGTAGATCGGCTTCCCGTTGACCGCGCGCCGGATAGTGGTACTCAGGGCATCGTATATGGGCACCCCCAGCACGAGCATCGGCACAAAGACGGCCAGTGCGGCGGTACTTTTGAACGCCCCCGTAACCGAGACACACGCCAACAGGTAGCCGAGGAACATCGCCCCGGTATCGCCCATAAAGATGCGGGCCGGGTTGAAGTTATAGGGCAGGAACCCCAGGCAAGCGCCGGCGGCAGCGGCACCCAGTACTCCGACCTGACTCATTCCCATGCTCAGGGCCATTACCGCCAGCGTGCCCGCGCACAGGGCACAGACGCCGGCGGCCAAGCCGTCGAGCCCGTCAATCCAGTTGATGGCGTTAGTCATAAAGACGATCCACAGTACCGTAAGCGGCCCGGCCGAGGCGCCCAACGCCAGGTAGCTGGTGCCGCCGAACAGCGCCAGCGGATTGGTCAACCCTTCGACGCGCACGCCCCACTGCAGGGCGATGAGCGCGACTATTATCTGCCCCAGAAAGCGGGGAGCAGGCGACAGATGGTAGATGTCGTCAACCAGGCACAGGGCGGCCAGGAGCGCCGAGCCGATCAGAATTCCTACAGTTGTCGGGTCGCCCAGACCACCTGCGGCGGCCACGGCCAGCCAGAAGGCGACGAATATTGCCAGCCCCCCGGCCGTCGGGACCGGCTTGTCGTGCACCCGCCGCTGCTCGGGAAGGTCAACCAGACCGATCCTGGCTGCCCCCGCTCTCACCACGGGCGTGAGAACGGCCGCCAGGACCAGGGCTACGATCAAACCCACCAGCCAGGGCCCGGCCACAGCAGCTACTCACCTTCCCTGGCCAGCGGCCACCGAACCAGCTCAACGCCGGCCTCTTCAAGCATCCCGGCGGCCAGCTCATCGGGGTAGACACCCTCGTAAACAATCCGCGTGACGTTAGCGTTGATCAGCATCTTCGCACAGGTGATGCACGGCCGCATGGTGCTGTAGCAGGTCACATCCTGGAGGGCAACGCCGTGGACCGCCGCCTGGATGATGGCATTTTGCTCCGCATGCAGCCCGCGGCACAATTCCTGACGCTCGCCCGAGGGTATCTGCAACTTATCCCTCAAGCAGCCGACTTCCATGCAGTGCGGCAGGCCCTTGGGCGCACCGTTGTAGCCGGTAGCCAGGATGCGCCGGTTGGCCACCAGCACCGCGCCGACTTGCCGGCGCAGGCATGTGCTCCGCCCCGCCACCTCGTGGCAGATCCTCATAAAGTACGTATCCCAATCCGGCCGCTCACCGCCGGGTCGCGGCGGGGCGTCTTGGTCACTCATCTTGCTTACTCCTGTTCGCCCAGATCGCTGCCGGCTTCAAGTTTGCGAACCAGTTCCCGGCGGCGCACGTGCCGCGGCTCTGCGGAGGGCTCAGTTCCCAGGAAGGCTCTGACGATTTCGGTGGCTAGACCGACTCCGACTACCCGCCCGCCCAGCGCAATGACGTTGGCGGCATTGTGACTGCGGGCCATCCGCGCGCGGTAGACATCGCTGCATAGAGCGCAGTAGACGCCTCGGACCTTGTTGGCAGCGATACTCATGCCAATGCC
>CAYNMY010000328.1:0-3471 GCA_964398275.1 uncultured Armatimonadia bacterium
GCTGTCCCAGCAGTTTCGTGCCGTCGTCGAGTTCGACTTCGGCGATCATTGCGGCGGGGGTCGCGGCGGCGGCGATCAGTAGGGGCTGGACACCCCAGTACAGGTTGCACCGCCGGGCGGTGGCTGGCAGCGGAGTCGCCGCGAAAATGGGGCAGCGCGGCCGGCATTTCGAGACCAGGCGCGCTGTTGAGCCGGAATGGGTAAAGGCGATTATCGCCTGGGCCTTGACGTCCTCAGCGATACGCGCCGCGCTGCGGCTGAGCGCATCGGCGAAGTCCAGGAATTCTAAGCTTGTTTCCGTACGCAAGTGGTGTCCGCCTAGTTGCTCCTGCTCGGCGGAGGCGGCGATGCGGCGCATCATCGCCACCGACTCGACCGGGTAGCTCCCGATCGCTGTCTCCCCGGAGAGCATAACCGCGTCAGTACCGTCGAATATGGCATTGGCCACATCGGAAGTCTCGGCCCGCGTAGGGCGGGGATTATCGCGCATTGAGTCCAGCATCTGCGTGGCAGTTATCACCGGCTTGCGTAGCTGTGAACAGATGCTGATGATCCGTTTTTGCAGTACCGGGACATCTTCCGGCGGCAGCTCGACGCCCAGGTCACCCCGGGCGATCATCACCGCATCGGCGATAGTGACGATCTGCTCAAGTTCGCGGATAGCCTCGGGCTTTTCGAGCTTGGCGATTATTGGGGTATCCGCGCCGGCCTCCTGGATAAGCGCCTTAAGCTCGCGCAGATCATCAGCGCTGCGCACGAAGCTCAGCGCGATGTAGTCAACCTTGTTCTCCAGCGCAAACTCCAGGTCGCGGCGGTCCTTGGCGGTGAGCGCCGGGGCGCTGATCTTGACACCGGGCAGGTTTATCCCCTTGTGCTCGCCCAGCCAGCCGCCGGTGATGATCTGACAGTGGACCTCCGTAGCGGTAGTCTCGAGTGCCTCCAGCTCCATTTGGCCGTCGTCTATGAGAACACGATCACCGGGCTCGACATCGCCGGGCAGCGGCTGGTACGTCGTACTGATCCGCTGCCGGGTCCCCACGATGTCGTCGGTGGTGATAGTGAGCCGCTCACCCCCGACCAGTTCGACAGGCTGGCCATTTTCAAGGCTACCCGTGCGGATCTTCGGCCCCTGGAGATCGGCAATGATTGCTGTGTGCATTTCGCAGTCGGCGGCGACGGAACGAACCGCGGCCACATATTGCGCGTGTTCGTTGTGATCACCGTGCGAGAAGTTGAGGCGCACGGCGTCAGTCCCCTCCTCGATGAGCGCACGGAGGACCTCCTCATCGCGGGAAGCTGGCCCCAGGGTGGCTACTATCTTGGTTCGATTCTCTTTTTCCAGGTAATTCATAGCGCAGCCGGCGGCGTTTACAGAGCAGTCAACGTGTGATATAATCCCTGCCGGAATTGCCCGACAGCAATGCGATAGTACTAGAGCCAGTTCACTCTGTCAACTGTATTGCATGAGGTTATTGCCCCTTTGAGGAGGTCTAGCTTATGGCGGAACAGCTCGATGCTGAGAAAGTCTGGCATCAGATGCGGGAGTTGCTGCACAAGGGGGACCTGAATCCGCCGGTCTGGGCGGCTGTGGATACGGTCCGGCCCCTGACCGTGGATGGCGATACGCTAATTGTGGGGGTGACCACTGCTGACATGCAGCACGCTGGCTACATCGAGACGGGCCGCAACAAGGCTCAACTCCAGGAGCTTTTGGAGCAAGTTATCGGGCGGCGGCTGGATGTGCGGGTCATCAACGGAACGACGGTCGAGGACTGGGAACGGATCAAACAGCGGGAGAGCGCCGGCTTGGAGGCCGCCACGGTGCACGCACGGACCCGAATCGCCCAAAAAGGCGGCCGGGCGGTCTGGCAACAGGGCGCCGAGCGCGTCTTTGCCATCTTCACGGGGACGCGGGCGCGTGCGCGGGGCACCGATCTGGCCCGCTTGCTGAGGGAGAGTGTGGTGGCCATGCGCGAAGTGGAGCGGGCCGCCCGCGCGGACTCGCCGGACGATGAGGAACTACACGACCAACAACTGAACCGCATCATAGACCGCGTCGCTACCTACTGCAGCGTACCGCCAACGGTTGTGGCGCTGGAGTATTTGCACTACTGCGACGACGAAGACTCAGGCTGAACGGGCCGGTGAACTCGAAGATAACACCGCACCAGCAGACGATGAATCTGATAACAACTTGCCAGAAACCAGTAGCCCTCGCTCTCGTGCTGCTACTCTCCGCCAATCTCGGGGCGGTCACGGTGGCCTGGAGTGACAGCACGGAGGTGGCGGTCACTGCGGTTACTGTCAATTCTCGAACGGTACGCTGTGATCCCCCGGGGCGGTATAACGGTAAAACGGTTTATCTACCCGCGTCGTTTATCAGCCGCCACCTGGGCATTGCCGTGAAGCGTACCTCTACGGCAGCCACGTACAGCCTCAGCGCCTACGCCGATGTGCTGCACGTGGTCGTAGGCGCTGCGAGCTGCCAGCTCAACGAAGAGATCATTGATACCGCAGCGCCCCAGGAGCAGGATGGGGAATTGCTGGTCCCGATAGAACTGTTGACGCGAGGGTTCAAGATCGCGTCCGAGATTGACAAGTCGGCGGATAACGCGCCGACAGTGAAGTTGATGCTGCCCGGGGGCAATGTCGAAGATATTCGGTTAGGCCGGCATCCGGATAGGGCGCGGGTAGTGTTGGACCTCGACCAGCCGGCCGGCTATTTCTGGTCAGTAGAAGGCAACACGGTAATTGTGGACGTCGCAACGCCTCGGGCTGAGCCGCGCGAAGGCGGTGCCTTGCGCCTGATGAGCTTCGACGGCCCGGTGGTCCAGCGCATCGCGCAATCGCCGACGCCCGACGGCTTTACCCGCGTGGCGATTGCCTGCCGCGAATGTGAACTGCTCGAGATCTTTACGCTGCCTGATCCGGCGCGAATTGTGGTGGACCTGGCTATGCCCTCGCCGCCGGCGCCTCCGCCCCTTGCCCAGCCCCCGGTAACGGTGAAGCCGGGTGCAGGCCGCTGGCAGAAACGCAATTTCAGGACTCCCCGCGGGCCGCTTTCGGTTTATGTGCTCAGGGTCAACCCGGCGCAGGACGGTCTGGTGGTGCGCCCGGCGCTGGCGGGCGAGACGGTCCGCTCTCGCCGTTCGGTCCTGCGCGTAGCGCGCGAAAACAACGCGATTGCCGCGCTCAACGGTGGTTTCTTCGCTCGCCAGGGCCCGCCGTTGGGTTGGCTGGTTATTGATGGTGAGTGGATCAAGCATCCGATACTGCACCGCACGGCGTTGGGGATAACTGCGGACGGCAAGCTGCTGATGGACCGCCTGTCCTTTGACGGTCGGCTGTACTTTGAGAATCACGGCTACCTGGAGCTTGACGCGATCAACCGGGGGCAGGACGAATCGTACCCGCTAGTCGCGTACACGCCGCGCTGGGGTGAGGTCGTAGACGCAGCCAGGGATTGCATGC
>CAYNMY010000329.1:0-3466 GCA_964398275.1 uncultured Armatimonadia bacterium
GCTACTGAGCGAGGCCATCTACGGGCGGCCGGAGTGGCATCGGAAGGAGATTATCCCGGCCCGGCTGGTCGCTGCTCCGGGCTGCTTCCCGACCGGTGCCATCCTTGCGCTGGCCCCGGCAGTAAAGGCCGGCCTGATCGCCACCGACGGCATCATCGTGGACAGCAAGACCGGCGTCTCGGGCGCGGGCCGGACCAACCTGGACATGGCCTTTCACTTTCCCGAGGTCAACGAATCGCTCAAGGCCTACAAGGTCACCGAACACCGCCACACACCGGAGATTGACCAGGAGCTGTCGCTGCTGGCTGGCGAGACGTTACGGGTAACCTTCGTGCCGCACCTCATCCCGGTGACGCGCGGCATTCTGACCACCGCCTACGGCCGGCTGCGTGAGGGGATCGCAGAGAGCCAGGTGCGGGAGGCGTACGAGCGGTTCTACGCCGACGAGCCGTTCGTGACGGTGCTGGCTGCCGGGCAGCAGCCGACGACCAAGCAAGTCAACGGCTCCAATAACTGCCACATCGGGCTGGTAGTGGCCCACGAAACCGGCCAGCTTATCGCCACCTCGGTCGTTGATAACCTGATCAAGGGGCTCTCCGGGGCGGTGCTCCAGTGCTTGAACCTGATGATCGGCTGCGCGGAGACGACGGCGCTCGAAGCGCCAGCCCTGTGGCCCTAGCCACCCGCTGCGCTGGCGTCGCCACCATCCCAACGCTCGACCACTATCACCTGCGCAAAGATAGCAGCTATGGAAGGGCCAGTCTGTCGGGAATATCGTCCCGCTGATACCACGGACCTGTTGGAGGTACGCAACGCCATCTTCCCGCCGCTCTCCGCGGAAGACTACGTGGCCTGCTACCCCCAGTTGACCGCGGCTCTCGCCTACCTCCAGGACGAGCCGGTGGGTGCGATCCCCCTGCAACAACGCGACTTCCTGCTCGCCCCCGGAGTTATCGCAACAGTAGCCATCGAGCACGCGGTGGGCGTCAAAGAAGAATGCCGCAGCCGGGGCATCGGCACCGCCATGATTGAGGCCGCGCGCGAGTTCCTGGCCGACCGCTGCGATCTGCTCATAGTCTACCGGGGCGGCGAGCGCAGTGCCGGCTATCGCTTCTACGTCAAGAGCGGCCACCAGGATTTGCTCTACCTGCTGCCCGTGCACTGGACCCCGCCCGCCGGACTGTGCAGCCAGGCAGTGGCCGCCGACATCGAAATGCTCTACGAACGCGAGGACGAGGCTCTCCGGGTTTTCACTGCTGCCTACGCCGCCTACGGGGGCCACGCGCCGCGCCGGTCAGGATATTGGCGGGAGGTTCTCGGCGGCGTCAGATTCCGCGCCCTGCCCGCCGACATACTGTTCTACCGCTACCCCGCCGAGGGGGAGATCCGAGCTTACGGCCTTTTCGAAGTCCGCCGCCGCCAGCGCAGTGATCCGGTCATGCGCACACTGGAGATAGCCAGCAGCGACGGTGCGGCCGGGGCCGCACAGGTAATGCAAGCCGCCGGCGCCGAAGCCCATCAGCGCGGTATTGGCGTCGCCGACTACGTCTCAGTAGCGCACCCCTATCGGGGCCTGTACCGCCAGTTGGGTTTCGTCGAGGCGGAGCGGGAGATGATGATCATGGGCCAGGCCCTCAACCCGCAACGTCTCTTCCCGAAGGTCTGTCGCTGCCCCGAGGCTCTGGCCGACCTGAAGATAGACGTGTGGACGCCCTCTCAGGATTATACTCTGTTCGAGGGACCAGAGGCCCAACAGGAAATCACCTTGCAGGCGAAGGAAGTGATAATCGAGCGGCTGCTGACCCGGCGTCTCGACGTCGAGGGAGCCGTCGCTCACGATCTGCTGACCATCCGCAACGGCAGCCCCCAGATTGCGGCGCGGCTGGGCGAAGCGCTGCCCTTCGCGCCCTGGATGCACCATCATCTTGATTGGCTGTAACCCGACGCAGTTTGATCACCGGCTGCAGACCGCCGCCGAACGCCTCGCCAGGTTGAGCACCCAGATGCTGGCGGGCTGACTATGTCAACTGACCCGTTTGAGATAATCCAGGGCCGTATCACTGGGCCGCAGGGCTTTTCCGGAGCCGCCGTGCACTGCCGGCGCCCGGGCTCTAGCCGTAGCAAACGACATCCGAATCTTTAAGTTCCCGCGAGGGTTTCCACCAAACATGGCGCCAGACCACATAGTATCTCAATCCGAGCCGGAGAAGCGCCCAGCCGCATTCTTCAGACGGCTCAGCTCCGGTAGGTACTCTCGGTTCTATCTGATTGTCGCCTGCCTGATTCTGGCCACGCTGTTGTGCCTCGCGTTCGTGGATATTCCCTCCGAGCAACTGGACGAGACCATCGCGAATACGTCCTGGCTGGTCACTTTGGGCCACGCTGCCACTAAAGCAGGGGCCCGGGTTGGTGGCTTTATCCTGTCGGCTATTGTCGTGCTGCTGGCGTGGCGATGGTGGAAGCGAATTGCGGTCACGATTCTGTCGGGACTCGCGCTACAGACCATACTCACTGATATCATCAAGCACGTCAGTGGGCGGCCCCGGCCGGAAGAACTGGACACCATGATAGCCTTCTACGGGCCCGGCCACCACTACAAATCGTTTCCTTCCGGCCATGCGTCGTTTGCGTTCATGCTGGCGACGGTCGCCGCCGCTTACTTTCCCCGCTGGCGGTGGCTTGCTTACGGCGGCGCCACGTTCATCGCCCTGGGCCGGGTGATTCTTGACAAGCACTTCCCGTCCGACGTGGTCTTTGGGGCGCTCATCGGCTATGTCGCCGCCTACCTGTTCCTGCAAATCTGGCCTCCTCGCCAGCCAACCGCTTCTGACCAGTCCGTGCCCCCTGTGGACTCACTCGATACCGGGGCTACTCACGGCGACCACACGACCAACTAGCAGGTACCACAGGCGGCGGCGGGGAAGATGGAGCCTGTTGCTGAGCATCTGGGGCATTCCTCATTCCCTGATCGGGGTGTATACGACATGTCTGCTGGCCTATTCGAGGTAATTGACGGTGGCATTACTGCGCCCGAGGGCTTTTGCGGAGCCGGCGTGCAGTGCGGCATCAAGCCCGATTCCCTGGACCTGATGCTGCTGCACTCCGAGCCACGGGCCGCCGTGGCCGTGACCGTTACGACCAACTCGTTTCGGGCCGCGCCGACCTACGTCACCCAGGAGCATACCGCCGACGGTTGGGCCCATGCGATCGTCGCCAATAGCGGTAACGCCAATTCCGTCACCGGCGAGCAGGGCATGGCCAACGCGCGGCTGATGGCCGAGCTGGCGGCGCTGGCGCTGGACATCAGAGCACGGGACGTGATAGTCTGCTCGACCGGCAAGATCGGCAAGCAGCTTCCCATGGACAGAATCGAGGCGGGCATCGCCCCGGCCGCCGGCCAGCTTCCCCGGGCTGACCCCGAGTCCATTGCCCGGGCCATAATGACTACCGACACCTTCCCCAAGAT
>CAYNMY010000330.1:0-3437 GCA_964398275.1 uncultured Armatimonadia bacterium
TCTCCGAGACTCTCGGCAGAATCGGCGAGCATATCCCCTGGGTCGCCGACCTGGACATCGGCCTATTCGGCGCGGGCCTGGTTGCCGTAGTAGTTTTTCTGCCTCGGGGACTGGTCACCCTCGCTGCGAGGCGACGGGGGCGAGTTGGCGAGGCGGCCAGCCGGCCAGAAATACAGGCAGAGGCTTGATATGCACGAGCACGCGGCCGCGGAAAACGAGATCGTGCTCGGGTTTGCTGAGGTCTCCAAGCTTTTCGGCGGGCTGGTCGCTCTCGATGGCGTTAGCGGCGAGGTCTTCTCTGGTGAAATCCTGGGCATCATCGGGCCCAATGGCGCGGGCAAAACCACCCTGTTCAACATTATCAGCGGCGTCTTCCCGCCTTCGAACGGTGAAATCGATTTCCGCAGTCGGCCCATTACCGGGCTACCCTGTCATAAGATCGCCCACCTGGGCGTGGCCCGGACCTTCCAGAACATTCGCCTGTTCCGAGAGATGACCGTATTGGAGAATGTTCTGGTGGGTCGTCACAGTCGGGGTTCGGCAGGGCTGGTTGGCTCGATTCTGCGGCTACCGCGAATGCGCGCCGAGGAAGGCCGGCTGCGCCGGGCAGCTACCACCTACCTGGAGATGGTGGGCCTAAGCGACCGCGCCGCGGCCAAGGCGGGCAGCTTGGCCACCGGTCAGCAGCGGCTTCTGGAGATCGCCCGCGCGCTGGCCGGAGAGCCGCAGGTCATCTTGCTGGACGAGCCGGCGGCCGGCCTGAACACCCGCGAGACCGAGACGCTAGGCGAGTTCATCGTGCGCATGCAGAGCGAGCTGGGCCTGACGGTGGTCCTGATCGAGCATGACATGCGCCTGCTGATGGAGGTTGCCGAGCGCGTGATAGTGATTGACCGGGGCCGCAATATTGCCGAAGGCACTCCTTCCGAAATCCAGGCTGACCCGCGGGTCATCAGTGCATACCTCGGCGAGGAATTCAGCGCGGGCGACGGGGTTCAAGCAGGGAGGGAGCAGCCGTGAGTCTGCTGCAACTCAGCTCAGTGACCGCTGACTATGACGGTTTGCTTGCGCTCAAGGGCATATCCCTGCACGCCAACGAGGGCGAGGTGACTGCGTTGCTGGGTGCCAACGGCGCCGGCAAGAGCACCACGCTGAACGTCATCTGCGGGTTATTGCCGGCTCGTTCGGGCCAGATCTCCTTCGCCGGGGAGGATCTTACCAATCTGCGCCCGGACGCGGTGGTCCGCCGTGGCCTGACCCAGGTCCCCGAGGGCCGCCTGCTTTTTGATGACCTCACTGTCCGCGACAATTTGATTCTAGGCGCCTATTCGCGCATGCGGCGGGAGTCACGCCAGCAGATTGAACGCGACATCACGGAGGTTGTCGAGCTATTCCCCGTCCTGGGGGAGGCTGCAGAGCGGCGGGCGGGCACCTTAAGCGGCGGGGAACAGCAGATGCTGGCGATCGCCCGGGCGCTGATGTCAGCGCCGCAGCTACTGCTGCTCGATGAGCCTGCCAGCGGCCTGGCCCCGAGGGCGGCCAGCGAGGTCTTTGCCAAGATCAAGACCTTATGTGAACGTGGCACCAGTGTCCTGCTGGTCGAGCAAAATGTCTCGGCGGCGCTGAAGATTGCCGACCGCGGCTACGTCCTGGAGGTCGGCCAGATCGTTCTCGAGGGCACGTCCCAGGAGTTGCTCAGCAATCGTGATGTCCAGCGCGCCTATCTTGGCAAGGACTACGAGGAGGTCTAGCCCATGGCTGGTGGCCAGATCTGGGATGAGCAGTACGAGTGCATGCCCCACCAGGAGATCGAGCAGCTTCAACTGGAGCGGCTGCAGGCGACGGTCAACCGGGCCGCTCGCAGCGTGGCTTTCTATGAACAAGAGTTTGAGAAGCTGGGCGTATACCCCGAGGACATCCAGTCGCTGGCGGATATCCAGCGCCTGCCCTTCACCGAGAAGCAAGACCTGCGCAACAGTTATCCCTACGGCTTCTTCGCCGTGCCCCTGCGCGAGGTGGTTCGTATCCACCAGTCCTCGGGGACGACCGGGCAGCCCACCGTCGTCGGCTATACTGCCAACGACCTGCGCCACTGGACCGAGCTGGTCGCCCGCAACCTGGTCGCCGCCGGCGTGACCAAGGACGATGTAGTGCAGATTCTCTTCGGCTATGGCGTATTCACTGCGGGTTTCGGCTTCCATTACGGCGCGGAGGCTATTGGCGCTTCGGTCATCCCCGTCTCTCATACCGATACCCGGCGCCAGGTCGAGATGATGCGCGACTATCGCACCACGGTCATAATCGGCACGCCTTACTACGCGCTGCGCATCGCCGCCGCCGCCGAGGAGCTGGGAGTTGATCCACATTCCCTGTCACTGCAGATTGGGCTGTTCGGGGCAGAGGTCTGGGATGAGCGGGCCCGCGAGGAGATCGAGGACAGTCTGCTAATCAAGGCCTTTGATGTTTACGGGCTTGCCGAGATCGGCGGCCCCGGGGTATCTTACGAGTGCGAACACCGCTGCGGCCTGCACATCGCCGAGGATCACTACCTCGTCGAGGTCATCGAGCCGGAAACCGGCGAGGTCCTCCCGCCCGGCGCGGAAGGCGAGCTGGTCTTCACCACGCTCAACAAAGAAGCGATGCCGTTGCTGCGTTATCGCTCCGGCGACATCAGCCGGCTTGACCTCGAGCCATGCGCGTGTGGGCGGACGCTCGCGCGGATGAGCCGGGTGATGCGCCACAGCGATGACCGTCTGATTGTCCGCGGCACGAGTATCTTCCCCGACCAGGTTGCCGAGGTCCTCGCCCGGATTCCAGGCCTGGGCGGGCAGTTCCAGTTACTCCTGGACCGCACGGCCGCGCTGGACCAGATGGAGGTGCACGTCGAAGTCGCTCAGGATTCCCCACCCGACAGCGTGGGCGGGCTGATAGCGATGGAACAGCAGGTGGCGGAACGGCTCCAGAACTTGCTGGGTATGAGCGTAGCGGTCAAGCTGGTCCAACCCGGCTCGATTGACCCCGCCCAGGGCCGCACCCGCATAATCGAGGCGCCTCACGAGTCGTAACCGCCAGCTAACCAGGCAAAGAGGAGGCCACGGCGTGACCGGTGCGCTGATCTTCGACGTGGACGGTGTTATCGCCGATACCGAGGTCCTCAACGCCCAGGCCAGCGTCCTGATGTTCGAGCAGCTCTACAGCACCCGCGTCCAGCCGGAAGACTTCCGCCCGTTCGTGGGCACCGGTGATGAGCGCTATGTCGAGGGCGTCGCCGAGAAGTACGGAGTGCAGATTGACACGGAGGCCGCCGTCCAGCGCCGGGCCGAGAACTTCTTCCTCTTGCTCAAAGACCAGCCCCTACCTACCGCTCCGGGCATAATGGCGTTGGTCACCGCCGCGCGCGACGACCCCGAACTGAAGCTGGCCATCGCCACTTCCGG
>CAYNMY010000331.1:0-3424 GCA_964398275.1 uncultured Armatimonadia bacterium
TCCGGCGCGACGCGTCCACTGCTACTCCACCACCCGGATCATACTGGCGATTTCCCTGACCACGGCCAAATCCTCAATGGCACTCATTGCCGCCTGCAAGTGCTTTTCGGGCCCACGGTGCGTAACCCAGATAATCTCGGCAACATCATCGTGGGCCGATTCCTGAATCATCGACTCAACACTGACCTGCTCGCGGCCCAGCACCGTGGCGATCTGGCCGAGCACGCCCGGCCGGTCGGCCACCTGCATACGGACGTAGGCGCTGGTCTCCACCTCGGCCATCGGCCGCAGGACTGCTTCGCCCTCGCAGGTGCACGGTGCGCGGCCGCGGCTGGCGTGGACGATATTGCGGGCGCAATCAATAACGTCGCCGGCTACTGCCGTGCCGGTGGGCAACGCTCCCGCCCCCCGGCCGTAGAGCATAATCTCTCCGCATTCGGGCCCGGATACAAATATTGCGTTGTACACACCCCGCACTGTCGCGAGGGGGTGATCGGCAGACAGCAAAGTCGGATGTACGCGCAGCTCCAGCTCGTCGCCAGCGCGCTTGCCGATCGCCAGCAGCTTGATGACGTAGCCCATGCGGTTGGCGTAGTCAATGTCGGCAGCCGTGACACCCGAGATGCCCTCGCAGTAGATTTCTTCGACCGGCACACGCCGGCCAAAACCGAGCGCCGCTAGAATCGCCAGCTTGTTGGTGGCATCAATGCCCTCGATGTCGGCCGTGGGATCGGCCTCGGCGTAGCCCTGACGCTGCGCGTCGGCCAGGACTTCGGCAAACTCGGCGCCCGCCTCGCTCATCTCGGTCAGAATATAATTGGTGGTACCGTTGACAATGCCAATTATCTGGTCAATCCGCGCCGAAGCCAGGCCCTCCTTGAGTGACCTGAGGATCGGGATCACCCCGCCCACGCTGCCCTCAAACTGGACGTCTACGCCGTGCTGCTCCGCCAGCGCCAGGATCTCCCCGCCGTGCTTGGCAATCATCTCCTTGTTGGGGGTCACCACGCTCTTGCCCGCCTCAATCGCCGCCGTGACAAAATTAAGCGCCGGTGAGATCCCCCCGATAGCTTCGACGATAATGTCAATACCGGGATTGCTTATTACCTGGCTTGCCTCGGTGATCTGGAGGGCCTCGGGCACAGAGAGCTCGCGCAGACGCTCCGTGTCCAGGTCGCAGGCCGCCGCCACCTCAACGCTCGCGCCGGCTACACGGCGAATCTGCTCGGCGTTATCGCGCAGAATCTGGTACAGCCCGCCCCCGACAACTCCCAGACCCAATATGCCCACTTGTACCGCTCCGTCTCGCATTTCCGCTTCACCTGTTGCCTGCCCGTTGGGCCTAAACCGCAGCGCCCCGGCTAGGTTTTGATGACCATCAGCACCTCATCTACTGCAACTTGCTGACCATTCTGGGCCGGAATGCTGATGACCGCGCCTGTGGCGGGCGCCGGCACTTCGTTTAACAGCTTCATCGCCTCGATCAGACCCACCGTGTCACCGTGTATGACCTCATCGCCTACCTCCACAAAAGGCTCGGCGTCCGGAGAGCCGGCGCGGTAGAACAGGCCGGGCACGGGTGCCAGCACCGGGATATGATGTTCGTCCAGCTCGGCCCCGTAGGGCGACTGCTCGAGGGCAGCTTCGCGTGAATAAGGAGCTCGCGCGATGACTACTTCTGACTCACCCTCACGCACCTGAACCTCAGTCAGACCTTCAGCCTCAAGGAGTCTCAGGAGCCAGCGCAGATCGTCATGGGCGATAGGCTTCATAGCTAGGGGCTCCGCACACGCGGCAGCCGCTGGATCGGGCCCCAGTGTGCGTCTCACGGCCTTGTACTGGATTGCCGCTGTCGCAGTCAGCCCGGGATCCAGGATGCTTTAGCGTTGGACGCTGGGCAGAAAAATGGTAGCGGAGGAGGGATTCGAACCCCCGACGACGCGGGTATGAACCGCGCGCTCTAACCAGCTGAGCTACTCCGCCACCGCGCCAATCTGCCAGTTAACTGCTTGTGGCCTTATCGCCGTCCGCGGCGCGGCTTCTTTTTGACGGGCTCGCGTCGCTCCCGCTGCTCGCGCGCTATCTTACGTTCGAGCTCGTCTTCAAATTCGAGGAAGGCCTCTGTGTCCAGTTGGGTTAGTGATTGATATTCTATCTTTACCTTGCTCATTGTCACCAAGGAAAGAATACCCTTTTCCGTGGCTGCTGTCAAGGCTGGTGTATGGCTATGGCCGGCTGGGGCGCGATTCAGGGCAATGCGAGCCGCTTTTCCCACAATTGGCATAGTTGCTCGGCCTTCGCAGCGGCGATTCCCGTGTACAGCGTCGGATCGGCCAGCAGCGCCCGCTGCGCCTGGGTAAACTGCTCGAGATACGGTCCCAGCTCCTCCGCAGCCTCCAGTAGCTCCACGAACGCCTGGCCCGTCTGCTGCGCATCCAGAGTAAGCTGCCGGATGACCTCGTGCGCGTCGGGATGCCCATGCGCAGCCAGCAACAGGTATGCCGGCTCCGCCGCGATCAGTCCCTCGGTCATCCCGAAGTTCTCGCGCATCCGCTGGGGATCGGTCACCAGCCGGCTCATTATCCGCTGCATCCGTTTCGCGCTGGCGACCAGCGCCACCACGATCTCCGGCAGGAACCGGCCCGAGGCGGAGTTAGTCAGGTCGCGCTGGTGCTCGCAGAGCTGATCGGCGTAAACCGCCTGCATCCGGGGCACAAAGGCTTTCCACATGCTCTTTACGTTCTCGAAATTCCAGGGATTGCGCTTGTGCGGCATAGTGGACGAGCCGACCTGCTCCGCGGCAAAAGCCTCGCCCACCTCGGCAATCTCGGTCCGCTGCAGATGGCGCATATCATCGGCCAGATTGGCCAGCACGCCGAACGTCGAGACCAGCGCGTGGATGTAATCGGTCAGAAACTCCGGCTCGACAATCTGGGTGGAGGACGGCGAGGGCTCCAGATCAAGCTGGCACAGGACCTCGCGCTCGAACTCCCTGGGGTCCTCGAAGAAGAGCGCGCTGGCATTATAAGCGCCCACCGCGCCGCTGATCTTGCCGCGCAGGTTCTCGCCGGCGGCCCGGACTGTCTCAATGCGATTGCCCAGGCGGCTGACGTGCTCGGCCATGGCGAAGCCGAAGGTGATCGGCGCGGCGTGCTGGCCGTGGGTGCGGCCGATCTGGAGAGTATCCCGCTCGCGCCGGGCGAGGGCAATAAGCACATTGAGCAGTTCCACCAGTTGGGGCGCGACGACCTCACGGGTCACCGTCTTGAAGCGCCACGCCGCCGCCGAGTCTATAACGTCAAAGCTGGTCAAGCACAGGTGGACAAACGGCCGGGCCTGTGGGCTCACCTCGGCGCGCAGGACATTGACCAGCGCGCGAATATTATGATGGATGCGGCGCTCCTCGGCCGCAACCGCCTCCGGG
>CAYNMY010000332.1:0-3421 GCA_964398275.1 uncultured Armatimonadia bacterium
AAATTGGGCAATCCACAAACATCCAAAGTGTTTGCTGAAATTAAGCCACGAGTGGTCTGGATGATCTTCGCGTTCATACTGGTAGGCGCAGCAGCCATCAGTGAGGGCGGCGGTAGCCTCTAGACATCAGTCAATACGCGATTGAGTCGTAGTCAGAAAGCGGAGACAGATTGAGCCTTCGCTGGCCTGGAGCTAGTCTGCCGGCGAAGGTTGTTTGTTTCTGCTAGGCCACGCATGGGTGGCCGGCGTTGCTCACGCGGCCTTCAAGCCTCTTCCTGCAACAGATAATCTGCTATTGCCTGCCCCAGCACCTGGTAGCCTTCGGGGGTGAAGTGGACGCCGTCGGGCCCCAGGAGCGCTTCAGGATCGTTATCCATCACTGCACGGTACAGGTCTATTGACTCCACGTCCATCTCCGCCATCACGGCATCCGCGATCTCATTGTATGCGATGACATCCTCGTTCATCCGCCCGAACTGCTGGTGCTCGTCAATTACCGGCGTTGTCCGCGCCCAGATCAGCCGCGGCGAGTAGGCCAGCCCTTGCAACCGCGCCACGATGTCTCGCAGATTCGCCTCGTATTGATCCGGCGGCGTGACCAGTTCGCCCTCCTGCCGCATGACATCGTGCAGCCCAGAATTGAGCAAAACCACGTCCGGGTCATATCCCGCCAGCCAGTCATCCAGACTCTCGGCGATGCCCGTGGAGGACCCGGTAGTCGCCGGGCAGCGCACTACTGTATACCTCCCAGCGAGTGACTTTACTAAGACCACAAGATAGTACCGCGAGATCGAGTCGCCGATTGAATAGAGCATCTTATACTTGCGCATGGTAATCTCCTTTTCGTTTGTTATTCGCTACGCCTCACTCGCCCCCGGCCAATACTACTCAGTCCTCCGTGTCTCACGCGGCCTTCAAGCCTCTTCCTGCAACAGATAATCTGCTATCGCCTGCCCCAGCACCTGGTAGCCTTCGGGGATGAAGTGGACGCCGTCGGGCGCCAGGAGCGCTTCGGGATCGTTATCCATCACTGCACGGTACAGGTCTATTGACTCCACGTCCATCTCCGCCATCACGGCATCCGCGATCTCATTGTATGCGATGACATCCTCGTTCATCCGCCCGAAGGACTTGACCGCCTGGTGGCGCTCGTCAATTACCGGCGTTGTCCGCGCCCAGATCAGCCGTGGCGGAACAGCCAGCCCCTGCAACCACGCCACGATGTCCCGCAGATTCGCCTCGTAGTGATCCGCCGATGTAGCGGGCTGGTCGTCCTCGTCCCGCTTGATATCGTGCAGGCCACAATTGAGCAAAACCACGTCCGGGTCATATCCAGCCAGCCAGTCATCCAGACGCTCGGCGATGCGCGTGGAGGGCCCGCCATTTGCGGGACAGTGCACTACGGCATACCGCTGACCCAGTGAGATCACCAGGGTCCTCAGATAGCCCAACGAGATCGAGTCGCCGATTGAATAGAGCATCTTATACTTGCGCATGGTAATCTCCTGTTCGTTTGTGCTCCGTCACGCTTCCTACTCGGCTCGCCGTGGCTCCCCGTCCAATTCCAGTGCGATCACCGAGATGTGCGGGTCGGGCGGTTCCTCGGGCAGCGCCGAAAAGATGACCCGATCGCCCTCCTGAACGAACTCAAGCTCCTCTCCCGTGGTCAAGATGCGGGCGCTCTGCACCGTATTGCCCAACTCGCTGAACGCCCACTCCCGGCCCGGCCACAGCAGCATATGCAGATACAGCGTATTCCCCTGGGCGGTAGCGCCGCCGTTGACGAAAATGCCGTGGCTGCCATACTTGCAGCGCTGCGTACCGTAAATCGCCTCGCCATGCCGCCCCAGCCACTTCCCCATCTCGCGCAGGATTTCCTGCTGCGGCTCAGGGATAGCGCCGTCGGCCCTTGGTGAGACATTCAGCACCAGATTGCCGCCCCCGCCAGCGATGTGCACCAGGTCCAGCAGCAGTCGCGTGGGCGGCTTGTAGTACTGCTCGTTCCGATAGAAGCCCCAGCGGTGGCCGACGACGAGGCAGCTTTCCCACATCCGGCCTTCCTCGGAAGCCTCGATTTTCTGCTCCGGGGTATCGAAATCGGCAGGCAGCAGGCCGCGATTGTTAATCAGACAGTCCGGCTGGAGTTCCCGGATCATCTTTGCCAGCTTTTCCGCCCGCCAACAGGCCGCGCAGCCCGGACCACCCCCGTCAAACCACATCACGTCAAGCGGCCCGTAGTTAGTGCACAGCTCGCGGACCTGCCCGTGGACGTACTCGATGAACTCGGGCCACTCGTCCGACTCTGGCCCGGCCTGCCAGCCGGGATGATGCCAGTCCGCCAGCGAGTAGTACAAGCCCACGCGCATTCCCCCCGCCTGTGCTGCCTCAACGTACTCAGCGATCAGGTCGCGCTGGGCGGCGCTCTTCGGCGCAGTGAAGTCTGATAAGTCACTGTCATACAGACAGTAACCGTCGTGATGCCGCGCGGTCAGCACCATATAGCGCATCCCCGCCTCCTGTGCCAGATTCACCCAGTCCTTGAGGTCCCAGTCATCGGGCGCAAACTGGTCGGCGTACCGGCGATACTCCTCGAAGGGCATCTTCTCGTCGTGCAGCATCCACTCAGCGTGCGCCGGCACCGAGTATATCCCCCAGTGGACAAACATCCCAAACTTCGCTTCGTTGAACCAACTGGCATCCGGTGGCATATTTCGGTCCTCCTCAAATTGTAGGCGTTCCGAGTATCATTCCACCCGCAACCGCATTCTCCTCCCGCCGCTCAACGCAATTCCTCCGCCGCAACTCGCTCTTGACTTATGCTGCGCGTGCCGATAATCTTTACGGGAGTCAAGGCAGGCTCTGGATGCGACCAAAGTTGCCCTACAACCGAGCACCAAGAAGCTGATCATGGCAATCGGCGACATCTTCCCCAGTGAAATCACAGAGGGCCGCGACCCGGTAACGGGGCGGACAGTCCGCCAGCTTGCCGCCGGCGATGGTAACGACTACCACATCTACTACCAGGCCTACGGCATCACCCGTGACGGACGCTGGCTGCCCTTCTTCAGTGAAAGAAACCGGACCACGCAACTGTACCGCCTGGACCTGGATAGCGGCGAGATTACCCAGCTCACCGCAGGACGCACGCCCCAGTCCGGCTGGTGGCCGTGGAATGACATTCATACCACCGGCGTCTACGCCTTCATCGGCTGCCTCAATCTGGTGACCAGCGAGGTCTTCTACTACCAGGATGACGAAATGCACGCCGCCAACCTGGACACGCTGGAAGACCGGCTGGTAGTGAAGACGCCGCCGGGGATGCGGCCCCTGGCCCAGCCCGCCTGCACCTATGACGGCAGTTTTGTGGCCCCCGCCTACGCCGATAAGCAAGAAGTGCTGCGCTCGGAGGCCTCCCCTCGCG
>CAYNMY010000333.1:0-3400 GCA_964398275.1 uncultured Armatimonadia bacterium
CCGACCCAATCAGCACGCCGACCCGGGCGCGGTGGTCCTCAGTTATCTCCAGCGCCGCGTCCTTGACCGCCAGACTACTGGCCGCCAGCGCGAACTGCACGAACCGGTCGCAGCGCCGGGCAATCTTCCGATCCATCCACGCGGTCGGCTCGAACCCTTTGACCTCGCCCGCGATACGCGAGTCGTACTCGCTGGCGTCGAATTGCGTGATCGGGCCAATACCCGACTCGCCCGCGCAAAGCGCCCGCCACAGCTCATGCGGCGAATTGCCTACCGCAGAGATCATCCCGACACCAGTTATCACCACGCGTCTATCGTTCATCGTCACCTATCGTGCCCAAACTCGCGGGCTGCCAACAACGCAGCTACCCCCCAGCGCCATGTTCTTCCAGATATCGAACTGCGTCCTCCACCGTCTGCATCTTCTCGGCGTCTTCCTCGGGGATTTCCAAATCGAATTCGTCCTCCAGAGCCATTACCAGTTCGACGACATCGAGCGAATCGGCCTTCAGATCCCCGTCGAAGCTGGCATTCTCGGTTACCTGGCTCTCAGGAACAGCCAGCTCGCGCACGATTACTTCCTTGACTTGTTCAAACAAAGCCACTTACAGTCACCTCCGTAGATGTACGTACCATAGGATTATATCAGATTCCCGCTCCAGATTCTACATCACCATTCCGCCGTCAACGGTCAGGACCTGCCCCGTGACGTACGCAGCATCCGGCCCGGCCAGGAACACGGCCGCATTGGCGACATCCTCCGCCTGACCCGCCCGGCCCAGTGGTACCCGGGCCAACATCTGTTCGCGGGCGTCCGGCGGCAGCTTATCGGTCATTTCCGTCTCGATGAAGCCCGGCGCCACGGCATTGGCAGTAATGCCTCGACTGGCCAGCTCTTGAGCCGTCGTCTTGGTCAAGGCGATCAGGCCGCCCTTAGACGCCGAGTAGTTCGCCTGTCCGGCGTTTCCGGTGAGACCCACCACCGAGGCGATATTGATGATCCGCCCGCTCCGCGCCTTCAGCATGGGACGGCTCACCGCCTTCGTACACAGGAAGGCCCCCTTTAGATTCACGCTCAAGACTGCGTCCCACTGCTCCTCGGACATCCGGATAAGCAAGTTATCATGCGTAATCCCGGCGTTGTTGACCAGGATATCAATGCGGCCGAACCTCGCCATGACCGACTCGACCATCTCCTGGACCTGGGTCTCGCTGGTAACATCCGCTATCGCCACCATTGCTTCCCGCCCCAACTCCTCCACCTGTGCTGCTGCCGTGCGCGCATTCTCCTCCACCACGTCGTTTATGACCACGTCCGCACCGTGCTCGGCCAGGGCCAGGGCGATCGTCCGCCCGATCCCCCGCCCTGCTCCGGTTACCAGCGCCACTTGCTCTGCCAGATGCAATTCCGTCCCTCCCTGCTCTCTCGTTATGACAAGGTCGCTATCGTCGCCTGGAGACTGCTCACGTCCGACGTCGCCAGCGCGGTGACTCCCCGGGCAATGCGCGGCATCATCTTGGTCAGAATCTGCTTCGCCCCCACCTCCAGGAACGTCTCAACCCCCATCCCCATCATCGTCTGCACCGACTTCTCCCACAGCACACTGTGGTCAATCTGCTGGGCCAGTGCCGCAGCGATCCCTTGCGCATCGGTCCGGGCCACGGCATCCACATTTGATACCAGAGGAATCTCTGCATCTGTAATCCCCGCCTGAGCCAGGTACTCGCCGAAGCGCTGGGCCGTGGCTGCCATCAGCGGGGAATGAGACGCCACGCTCACTTGCAGCGGAATACTCCCCCGCGCTCCTGCCTCCTTAGCCAGTTCACAGGCCCGTTTCACGCCGCTTGTGGTGCCAGCGACCACCACCTGCCCCGGACAGTTGTAGTTCGCCACCACCACAACCTCTTCCTCCTGCACGGCCTCCGCTACGACCTTATCCACCTGCTCGGCTGCCAGGCCAATTATCGCCGCCATTGTCCCCTCGGCCCGCCGACCGTCTCCGGCCATCAGCTCACCACGCCGGCGCACCAGCTGCAGCGCGGTCTCGAAGTCTACTGCGCCGCAGGCCACCAGTGCTGAGTACTCGCCGAGACTGTGTCCGGCCACGACATCCGCCCGCAGGCCGTGCTCTTGCAGCACGCGCAGCGTCGCCACACTATGCGTCAGCAGCGCGGGCTGAGTGACCTCCGTGGCGGTCAGTTGCTCCGCCGGCCCCTCCAACATCAGCCGGGACAGCGCGAAGCCCAGCACCTCATCGGCCTGCTCCACAGTCTGCGCGGCCACCAGGTAGTGCGCTACCAGCTCTGCGCCCATGCCCACGTGCTGCGAGCCTTGTCCGGGAAAGATGAACGCGATCATAGGCTCAGAATGCACGACTATTCGCCCTCAAGCTCTTCACGCGCGATTTCGGTCAACGCCGGGACAATCTCGAACAGGTCACCGACGACGGCGTAGTGGGCAACCCCAAATATCGGCGCGTTCGGGTCGCTGTTAATCGCAACAACGCAGTCCGCCCCCGACATCCCCGCCAGGTGCTGCACCGCCCCCGAGATCCCGCAGGCGATGTACAGCTTCGGCTGGACGGTCTTGCCGGTCTGGCCGACCTGGTGATACGCCGGAATCCACCCCTCGTCCACCGTGGGCCGCGACGCACCCACCACGCCACCCAGCACCTCCGCCAGCTCCTGGACGAGTGCGAAGTTCTCCGGCTTCTTGAGCCCCCGGCCTCCCGATACGATGATATCAGCATCCTGAAGATTAACCGCCTGGCTGCTTTGGTCTCGGGCAATCTCCACAATGCGCGTCAGTACGGATTCCTCGTTGAGCGTGACCGGAATCTCGACTAGCCCGGCCTGGCGCCCCGGCTGGGGCTCACCCCGTCGCATCACCCGCGGGCGGACCGTCGCCATCTGCGGGCGATGATTCCGGGTGATGATCCGGGCCATGATACTCCCACCGAAGGCCGGCCGTGTCTGCACCAGCAAGCGCGCTTCGCTGTCAATATCCAGCCCGGTGCAATCAGCGGTCAGCCCGGTCTTAACCCGCACCGCCAGGCGTGGAGCCAGATCACGCCCCTGTTCAGTGGCACCAATCAGGACGATCTCCGGCTGGTACTTGTTGATAAGCCCAGCGATAACGTCGGTGTACGGCCCGGTGCGGTACTGCTCCAGCACGGGGTCTCCCACCAGGTAGACCCGGTCGGCGCCGTACTCCCCGGCTGGGGTGACCAACTCGGCAATGTCATTGCCCAGCACGACCAGACTCAGGGGCGTGTCAAGGGCCTCAGCCAACTCCCGCCCCTTGCCCAGCAGCTCCAGAGTCACCCCCGCCAGCCGGTCCTCGTCCAGCTCCGCAATGCCCCAGCCGCCCTGGTAATGACTGGGAGCAATCTCCGCGACG
>CAYNMY010000334.1:0-3393 GCA_964398275.1 uncultured Armatimonadia bacterium
ACCTGGCCGACTGTGACCACGAAGGGCTCCAGGGCGCCCTGCACGCCGGAGCCGACGGCACGGTAGTTGATATCTCCGACCGCAGCTTCCCGCTCAAAAGCGACGACAATGTCTTGGCCCACGCTGCCCTGGGCGACGCTCCGTTTGTCACCTGTTCGGCAGCAGAGATGGACCAGGATCCCGACAGTCAGGGCGAAGACAACCAGAGATTGCTTGTGCCGCTACGTACGCAAGGTAACCTGGTCGGCATAATGTCCGCTGATAATCGCGACAGCGGCGCGCCCATATCAGCGCAGCAGATCCGCCTGCTGCGCTCACTGGCCGCTATGGCCGCCGTCGCCCTGGAGCGGATTCGGGTGGATAAGCTCCGCGAACTGTTTGTATCCAGCATCTCCCACGAGCTGCGCGCCCCCCTCGCCTCCATGCAAGCAACCAACGAATTGGTGCTGGAAGAAGAAGTCGGCGAACTTAACCAGCAGCAGCGCGAATACCTGTCCCGAATAGACTCCTCCTGTCAGCATATGCGGCGTATTCTCGATGACCTCACCGACTGGTCACACCTGCAGGCCGGTAAAATATCGGTGCGCAAGCAACCCGTGGACGTGCGAGAATCGGTCCGCCGCGCCGCCGAAACGCTTTACCCGCGAGCCGACCACGCTGGCGTCGAGATTCGGCTTAGCTTGCCCGCAGAGCACCTGGAATTGTTTACTGATCCCCAGCGCCTTGAGCAAGTCATTATCAATTTAGTAGACAATGCAATAAAATTTAACTATAATGGAGGGCAAGTAGAGGTATCCGCCTCTGTGCAAGCTGAGGAAATCACCATCAAAGTGGCCGACACGGGGCCCGGGATACCGGCCGAGTTCCACGAGTGGATATTCGAAGCCTTTAACCGCGGCAGTGACGAGATCAGCCGCGCAGTCGAGGGAGTCGGACTCGGTCTGGCCATCGCCGCGCAAATAACTAAACTGCTGGGCGGGCGCCTTAGCTTGGAAAGTCAGCTCGGCGAGGGCAGCACCTTCGCCATCCACCTACCATTAACTGGCAGCACGCAATAGCCAGAGGAGCTATCACGCCCGAAGTGGAGAAGCAAATGGCAATGGAGCAGCGCACGATACTGGTAATCGAAGACGATAGCGAACTGGCTGATGTCGTCAGCCAGAAGCTCGAGAATGCTGGTTTCGGGGTGGTCACTACCACCACCGGCCTCGAGGGGGTGCAACTGATCGACACCGAGCAGGTGGACCTGATTCTGCTCGATCTCAGTCTGCCTGATGTTGACGGCATCGAGATACTGCGCCACCTGCGCCAGCGCTCGGCGGTGCCGATAATCATCGTCAGCGGGCGCACCGAGGAAGCCGAGCGCGTCGTCGGCTTGGAGTTGGGCGCCGACGACTACATGGCTAAACCCTTCAGCCTCAATGAGCTCGTCGCCCGCGTCCGGGTCATCCTCCGCCGGGCCGAAGGAAGTCTCGTCGAAGCCCACCTCGGTGAGGGTGCCGCGGTAGCGGGGCAAGCCGTCGCGGAGCCAGAAAAACTCGCCGCCCTCGATATTGAGATGAATGTCGCCGCGCGCCGGGCCTGGATTGACGGGGAAGAGGCCTCACTTACCCCCACCGAGTTTATCATCCTCCAGACACTGCTGGAAAACCAGGGAAAGGTCGTCAGCCACGAGGCGCTGCTCGAAGCAGCCTGGGACCTGGAAGAGGATGATACCCACCTCGTCGAAGTGCATATGGCCAACCTACGCATTAAGATCGAAGTCGACCCCAAAAATCCTCAGCGCGTCAAAACAGTGCGGGGCTTCGGTTACCGCCTCGGCTAGCTGTCCGCCAGCAACTCCTGGAACTGCTCTTCGGTAAGTACGGTCACGCCCAGTTCCTGTGCACGCATGTACTTTGAGCCCGGGTCAGTGCCAGCTACCACGTAGTCGGTGCGCCCGCTTACCGAGGAGATCACCCGTCCGCCCCGCCGCTGCACCTCCGCACTCGCCTCATCGCGACTCAAGCCCGCCAGCGTACCGGTGAATACGAAAGTCTTCCCCACCAAGGCATCAGAAGCAGCCTCGGCCTCCGCGAATTCTACGCCGCGCTGTAGCAGGTCCCGAACAACCTGCTGGTTGCGGTCTTCATCAAAGAACTGAAAGATGCTGGTCGCAATCTCGGGGCCGATGCCGTCAACCGCAGCCAGCTGATCAGGCGTGGCCTGCGCGATAGCCGCCACAGAGCCAAAATTCTCCGCCAGCAGCCGGGCAACATGCTCACCGACGTGGGCGATGCCCAAGCTGAACAGGAACCGGGGAAGGGATGTCTGCCGGCTGGCGGCAATTGCATCCAGGAGGTTCTGCGCCGACTTCTCGGCCATGCGCTCCAGCCCCATGAGCTGCTCGGCGGTCAGGTCGTAGATATCGGGCAGGTGCGCGACCAGGCCTGACTGGACGAGCTGTGCCACCAGCTTCTCACCGAGGCCCTCGATGTCCATAGCTCCGCGCGAGGCAAAGTGCTCGATGCGACCCTCGATCTGGGCCGCACAGTCAATGTTGGGACAGCGCGTGATGGGATCCCCTTCGCTGCGCAGCACCCGCGTCCCGCACACCGGGCAGCTGTCCGGCAACCGGAAGGGCTTCTCCTCGCCGGTGCGCTTCTCGGTGATGACCTTGACAACCTGGGGAATCACATCGCCGGCGCGCTCGATGATGACCACATCGCCGATGCGGATATCCTTGCGGTCAACCTCATCCTGATTGTGCAGGCTGGCCCGGCGCACGATAACGCCGCTGACCTCAACGGGCTCCAGTACGGCCACGGGGGTGAGTTTGCCGGTGCGGCCAACGCTGACCAGGATATCCTCGACCCGCGTGGTCTCCTGGCGGGCGGGGAATTTGTAGGCCACCGCCCAGCGTGGATTGCGGGTGCGCATACCCATTCGATCCTGCACCGCCAGCTCGTTTACCTTGAACACGATCCCGTCTATCTCGTAGGGCAACTGCTCACGAGTCTCGGCGAGATGGCGATAGAAATCCAGACATTCTTCGACACTCCCACACACTCTGTTGCGCTCATCTACCCGGAAACCCCACCCGGGGAGGGCCTGCACGACTTCCCACTCACTGGCGAAGTCGTATCCGGTCACCGCCCCCAGACCGTACACATAGATACTCAGCGGGCGTGAGGCGGTAATGTTCGAGTCAAGCTGGCGGACCGAGCCGGCCGCGGCGTTGCGCGGGTTGGCAAAAAGCGGCTCGCCCGCCTGCTCGCGGCGCTGGTTCAACTCGCGGAACTGCTCCAGGGGAATGTAGATCTCGCCCCGGACTTCCAAGTATTCGGGCACGCGCACGTCGCCCGCGGCCAGCAGCTTGAGCGGAACGGTGCGGATAGTACGGACGTTGTCGGT
>CAYNMY010000335.1:0-3374 GCA_964398275.1 uncultured Armatimonadia bacterium
CCGGCATGATAAACCAATGCCCGGTCAATGCCGCAGAAATCCATCTCGGCAATCAACTCGGCGGGACCGCGTGCATAGCGGAAAGCCGGGCGGGCACTCATCCCATAACTGCAATTGCAATCAAAGAGCTTCATCATCCAGCTCCTTGTAGGTGGACACGACACTGCTTGACGCCTTCAGCGGGGACCTGGCCGGTACCATCCGTCGGTATTACTTACTCTGTTGCCTATTCTACCTGGTGGATAGTGGAATGTCAAGGCGACGATGACGCAACTCGCTACTCCGGCAGCAGTGAGCGGTAGGCGGAACCGTCGGTGCCCAGGGTGTTCCTAGGCGCGTGCGGCCTGATAGCAAGCGACGATATTTTCCGGCGGGACGTCGGGCTGGATGTTGTGAACCGGGCAGAACACGAACCCGCCGCCTTCCGCCAGGTCCTCAACCCGTCTGTGCACCTCAGCTTCCGCCTCCTCGGGCGTGCCGCGGGGCAGCACATATTGAGTATCGCAGCCTCCCCCCCAGAAGGTCAAGTCGCGGCCAAACTCGCGCTTGAGCCGAGCCGTATCCATATCGCGCGCGGACACTTGCACGGGATTAAGTGCGTCTACGCCGATCTCAATCAGGTCAGGGATCAGCGCGTATATTGAGCCGCAGCTATGCAGCAATAGGGGTTTGCCCGAAAGCTGTTTGATGGTTCCCCACAGTCGCACGTGGTGGGGCTTGACCATCTCGCGGTATAGGTCGGGGGACATCTGCGGCCCCTGCTGTGTCCCCAGGTCGTCGTTAACCACGATGAGGTCGCACTGCTGAGCAACCGGCAGGTAGCGCTCAAAGCGCGCTAAGTGGGCATCAACGAGCCTCTCCATCAGGGCGTGGGCCAGTGGCTTGTTGATGACCAAGTCCATCATAAAGTTTGCGAACCCGCGTAGGTCCTGAGCAGCGGCCAGGACATGGTCATAGACATTTCCCGTGATGAAGTACTCGCTGGTGTGTCTTAGCTTCTTGGTGTGAGCGGCCAGCTCGTCTATCCCCAGATCCCAGAGGTCGGGCCAGTCATACTTCTCGATGTACTTGGCCCCCTTGGCCAGATCAGCCGAGCAAGTGGCATCCGCCAATGGCGCGTAGACGGGCTCAAAGTAGAACATGCCGGCCCGCCGGGCTAATCTGACCTCCCCCTCGTCAGTCAGCACAACCTCGGAGCCATCCGGCTGCTGAAGCGGTTGGAACTTGGCAGGCACTTCGCATAGCGAGCCATCCGGCAGTGTGCCTGGTCGCCATTGAGCGGGTTCAGGATGTATACCAACCACGTCCCCGCCCAACGCCTGGCGCACGTCTTGATCGATGAGCGCGACCTGTTGGACAATATCCCAGATACGCGTGCTGCCGCCGAGTCCGAGATACTGCCTAAGTCGGTTGTAGGCCACGCCAGTAAGCGTTGAGGAGTCTGTCCCGCCGATGTCAATGGGGACCATATCGGGTTGTTTATGCTGCAGTGCAGCTATAACTCGTTCTCGGGGTGTCGTCTTGATTGGTCCTTTCTTTGCTCGCCAGGTAGGGGAGAAGCCTCTTTGTGATGAATATTATAACGGAATAAACCCAAAGGTGATACGGTATGCCAAACTCATGCGTACCTGACAAAATTCCGGTAGCAATGACCATCGCCGGCGCTGACTCCAGCGGCGGGGCCGGCATTGCCGCTGATCTGAAAACCTTTGCCGCCCTCGGGGTCCACGGAACCTGTACGATTACGGCGATAACTGCGCAGAACACCCGGGGAGTCCAGCAGGCTTATCCTTTGCCTCCGGCCCTGGTCGCCGCGCAGATAGATTCTATCATAACTGACCTGCCCTGTCACGCCGCGAAGACGGGGATGCTGGCTACTGCTGAGATTATCCAGGCCGTCGCCGAGCGGGTGCGTATTCACAACATCCACCCGCTAGTGGTTGATCCCGTTATGGTAGCGGCTTCGGGCAGCCGCTTGCTAGCCGAAGGGGCCGTCGCAGTGCTGGTGGCAGAGCTTTTTCCGCTCGCCGAGGTGATTACCCCTAATATCCAGGAGGCCAGCGCTCTGCTGGGTCGGGCGGTTGAGAACGTGGATGAAATGCGAGCAGCAGCAGGCGAATTATGCGAGTTGGGCCCTCGCGTGGCAGTCATCACTGGTGGTCACCTTCCTGGCGAAGCGATTGATGTGCTTATGGACAGCCGCACCGGACAGTTGCACGAGCTGAAAGGCCCACAGGTGGCTACCGCTGGCACTCACGGCAGCGGCTGTACTTTTGCGGCTGCCCTGGCGGCGGGTCTGGCCCGGGGTGCTGACTTACTGGAGGCTGTGCGGCAGGCTAAGGAATTCACTACCCAGGCCATCGCCGCCGCCCTGCCCCTGGGTGAAGGCCCTGGCCCGGTGAATCCGGGCAGAATGGTGAGCACATAGTGGCGCAAGCAACCCCCACAGACAAAGAGAACAGTCAGCACTATTTTTCGCCCCAGCCGCAAGGACCGTCGCAACCCGTTGAGTTTGAGGTTACGCTTCGTGGCTTGACGTTTCCCCTAGTTTCGGATCGGGGAGTATTTTCTCACGGCGAAGTGGACAAAGGCAGCCGGCTGGTGGCCGAGACGATGCAGTTACCGGTGCAGGGGCAGATTCTGGACTTGGGCTGCGGCTGGGGAGTGCTGGGCTTGGTGGCAGCGAAACTGGCCCCCGATGCTCACATAACGTTGATAGATGTCAATCAACGGGCGGCGAGTTGGGCCGAGGAAAATCTGAGGAGGAATAAAGCTACCAATGCCGAAATAATATGTGGTGATGCGCCGGTGGCCCTGGGCGAGCGCGAGTTTGAGGCCATCGTCTGCAATCCGCCCGTCCGGGCCGGCAAACACCAGGTACTGAGACTCGTTGAAGATGCTGCCCGCCGGCTCGGCAAGGGTGGGGCCCTGTGGTTAGTCGTCCGTACTGATAAGGGCGCTAAGAGTCTAGGGCGCGACATATCGCCCTGGTTCACTCAGGTAGAAACTGTCGCCAAGCAGGGCGGTTACAGAGTCCTTCGATGCACCAAATAATCAGGGGAGGTCAACAGCAATGACAGTGTGGGAAGCAATTCAGCAGCGTCATAGCGTCCGCCGCTATCAGGACAAACCGGTGGAGCCCGAGAAGCTTGACCAATTGTTGGAGGCGGCCCGACTGGCGCCATCGGCGGGGAATCGGCAGGAGTGGCGCTTTGTGGTAGTCACTGATGCCGATATGCGCCAGAAGTTAATAGCGGCGGCTAATGGGCAAAGCTTTGTCGGCCAGGCACCAGTGGTCATCGTGGCCTGCGCGGTGGATAATGAGCACGTGATGCCCTGCGGCCAACTATCTAGCCCCATTGACGTAGCTATCG
>CAYNMY010000336.1:0-3364 GCA_964398275.1 uncultured Armatimonadia bacterium
CGGGAGAGATTGCCTCCCACGTCAGCGCCCGCCCTATGCCTCCGGACCGGATTCTGATCGAAGCAACCCACGAAAGCAAAGAGTATGCTATCGAATTCGCCAATGAGACCGCCCAGAGCTTTGTGGAACAGAGCACTGATTACCGGCGGCGCGAGGACCGAGCGGCAGTAGAGTTCCTGGAAAAGCAACTGAAGATCGCCCAGGACGATCTAGACAAGGTTCTCAAAAGCAAGCGGGAGAAGCAAAAGAACTGGGGGATGACCAGTGCCGACGCCAGTGCGGTGAGCGCCGCCAACGTGAGTCGGTATGAGACGGAACTGACCAACAGCGAAACCGAGATGGTGGCCCTGAATTCGCAAATTAAGTGGCTGGACAAGGAGCTAGCTGAGCTGGAAGAGGATCCGCTCAGACAGCGCCCGGAGCCGAACCCGTACCGGGCCAACCTGGAGGCGCAGCTGCAAACCTCGATGCTGACCCTGGCGCAACTTCGCTCCCGCTACCAACCCACCTATGTGGCTGTTCAGCAGGCCGAGCTTCAGATCGAGGAGCTGCGCAGTGAGATCGAGCAGGAACCAGCTTCGGTAATCAAACCGCAGGTGACGACGCAGCAGGCGGAGATTGGCACTGTCACCAACACGCTCAAAGCCGCCAAACAGCAGGTCGCCAGCGTCCAAGCACGTATGAACGTCCTGCAAAAGCTGACGACTACTACCCGAGCTGAGGCGATCGACCTGATGGAGAAAGAACACGTGCTCGCGCGTGACACGTATGAGGCAGGACTGTACCAGGCCACTTACGAAGGCATGCTCCAGCAACTGCGGGATCGCCGACTCACGGAGGCCGCCAAACGGGGCACTGCTGACGTCTGGGACCGGGCGTTGCAGGCCACGGCAATAGAGGTGGATCCCTGGCAGAGCGGGCTGTTCACAGGCATGCTGGGTCTGGTCGCGGGCATCGCGCTTGCCTTGCTGATCGAAGTCTTGGATACCACAATCAATACGCCTGACGATCTGGTGCGCGAGACTGGGATAGACTTTCTGGGTCTTGTGCCTCTGGCGGAGGTCGAGCCGTACCAACTGGTCACGGTGGCCGCGCCGCGCAGCCCGCCGGCGGAGGCGTACCGCACCCTGCGTGCCAACATAAATTTCGCTACACTGGACGAGACGGTGCGCACCATCATGGTGACCAGCGCCGGTGCCGGTGAGGGCAAAAGCCTTACCGTCGCTAACTTGGGCGTAGTCCTGGCCCAGGCGGGAACATCAGTAGTGATCGTGGACAGCGACCTGAGACGGCCCGTGCATTACCGGCTCTTTGACCTGCCGTCCTATCCGGGACTGACCAGCATCCTGATGGGCGAACTGTCTATTGAAGAGGCCTTGCAGGACACCGGGGTGGAGAATCTGCGCGTCATAACCAGCGGCCCGCTACCACCCAATCCCACTGAGTTGCTGGATTCAGATGGCATGGACAAATTCTTGAGCGATATCGGTGAGTATGCCGATATCACCATATTCGATTCGCCACCGGCGATTATGCTGGCCGATGCTCTAGTTCTGGCGTCGAAGGTCGACCGGACCATACTGGTGGGCGAGGCCGGACAAGTCTCCCGTGATGCTTTCAACGAAATGATGCGGCTGCTGACCCGCGCTCGCGGCACAATCCTGGGTGCTGTACTCAACAAGATGGATATAACCCGCAGTGGCTACTATTACTACTACTACTATTACTACTATGGCTACGGTCGGGACCGGCCCACCGCGGAGCCCAGCGAGACCGAGGACAAAGGCAATGGCGATGATGACTACGGCGAGGGCAATGCCGGTGGCAACATGCCGCCTGAATCGCCGATACGGCCGCTGGCTCCCGAACAGGCCAAACGCTTCAGCAGCAGTGATCAGGAAGACGAGGCGGACTGAACCAGTAGCTGGCCTTCGGTCAGGAGCTGTTCGTATAGAAAACTGACGGTCTGAGTACCCCGGGGAGGTGCATTGTGCGTTGCACCAGCATACTAATGTGTCTGGCTGTTGTTGCTTGCTGTCTGGTATTGCTATCCAGTTGTGAAAAGCAAGCAGCCGATGTGGTCATCACCCCGTCACCAGTCAATGTTGAACCCCCCGAGCCTCCGGCACAGATGGAGTTACCCGCAGAGTACCAGGTAAAGATCACGCCCGCGGTCGAGGCCTACGGGTTGCCAGAGGACCTGGCCACGCTCAACAATTACAGCAAGATTAGCGAGCTAACCAGCGACCACAAAGAGCGGCTTACCCAGAACGGCTTCGTGGTGATACCGGATAACAACGAGCAGATCTTCATGCTTTATGAGGAGTACAACTGGGGTGCCGACGAGGAGTCTCCCCTACCGAACTTCATCACCGTGGACTCGGTGCTACACCTGTACCACATCTTCTTTGACTTCAGCCTGCGCAGCGTCGAGGAGACCAAACTCTACGACGCCGCAGTCAAGCTGACTGACCTGTGCCTGGCGAAGGCGCAGGAGCAGTATGAATCGGCTCCCGAGGACCTTAAGGATGCCGCCCTGCGCAATGTCGCCTACTTCGCAGTCGCCGGGAGCCTGCTGTCGGGGTCGTGGTCTGCACCAGAAGGAATCCCCGACGAAGCGACTTCCCTGGTGAACGAAGAGCTGGGTAAGATAGAGGCTCACGCCCAACGCCTGCCCTCCCCCATTTTCGAGCGCACCGTTCACTACACGCAGTTCAACCCCCGCGGCCACTACACCCGCAGCGAAACGCTCCAGAAATACTTCCGCGGTATGATGTGGTACGGGCTGGTCGGCTTTGAACTCGACAAGCCCAAGGAGAAGCCTGAGTTGATCCGGCGTCACCAGCAGCAGGCACTGCTTATCACCAAGCTTATCGGCGACCGCGAGGAAATCCAGGAGCTGTGGGCGACGATCTACGAACCGGCCAACTTCTTTGTCGGCGGGGCTGACGACCTGACCTACGAGCAATATCAGCCGATCATGGCGGAAGTCTTCGGGGACAGCCCCAGCCTCGAGGACTTGGCCGACCGCGATAAAGTGGGAGCATTCATCTCTACCGCCCGGGCCAAGCTGCCAGAACCAGGTATTGCTCCGGCCTTCCTCGAGGCTAACGAGGAAGGGAAAATAGAGGACATCGCTGCCACACCCCAGGGTCGCCAGTTCCGCTTTATGGGGCAGCGCTTTATCCCCGATTCTCACGCGATGCAAGAACTGGTCTTCCCCAGTGTGGGCACCGAGACTAAGCCGCGACATTGGCCCAGCGGCCTGGACGTGATGGCCGTGTTAGGCTCAGGGCGAGCCAAGCAGATTATGCTCGATGTCTACAAAGCGGGCAAATACGCCGACTACGAGAGCCAACTCGAC
>CAYNMY010000337.1:0-3360 GCA_964398275.1 uncultured Armatimonadia bacterium
ATCACGCACCCTCCTACTGCGACCTTTTACCCCGAACGCTCTATCGGTCGCTGGCCCGCTTTTATGTATTTCGCTGTCCGTGACCGTCGGGCCTCCCTTCGGCTTGCTCAGGGCAGGCCCTTCGGCAAGCTCAGGACAGGGCGGGTGCCCTTCCAGGAGTTTTACAACAGTCCCCAGTAGTAGCAAGCTGACAGCCGTGACCATCCGCGCAGTAATTGGCTCTACGGATGGGCGTGCAGTTTCTTATCCGGTCACGGTGCTGTCGGGGCAGTCGCCGAGACAGGTTTGATCTTCACGGCGCATACTTTGAATTCGGGAATCTTGGCCACCGGGTCCAGCGCCGCGATGGTCAGGCGGTTGGCCGGCGCCTCGCGGTAGTGGAAAGCCAGGAAGAGCGAGCCGGGCACCACACGGTCGGTCAGTCGAGCATTAATCTGGATCTGCCCGCGCCGCGAGATGACCCTTACTGGCTGGCCGTCGCCGATGCCCAGACGTTCGGCGTCATCGGGATGAATCTCAATTGCCCCTGCCGGCACCAACTCATCGAGCACCTTGGAGCGTCGCGACATTGTGCCGGTATGCCAGTGCTCAAGGATCCTGCCGGTGGAGAGCACAAAGGGGTAGTCGTCGTCGGGTAGTTCCTGGGGCGGGATGAACTGGACCGGATGAAACTTGCCCCGCCCGCGCGAGAAGCGGTCTTTGTGCAAGTACGAGGTGCCGGGATGGTCACGGTCTGGGCACGGCCATTGGAGCGAGCTTACTTCGAGGCGGTCGTAAGTAATACCACCGTAAATCGGCGTAAGACCTGCGATCTCGTCCTGGATGACAGAAACATGCGGGTAAGACATCTCATAGCCCAGGCGGCGGGCCAGATCGCAGGTGATTTGCCAGTCCAAACGCGCCTCTCCGGGCGGCGGGAGAGCCTGGTGCACCCGCTGGACGCGGCGCTCAGTATTAGTGAAGGTACCGTCCCTCTCGGCGAATGCTGCAGCGGGTAGGACGACATCGGCCAGTTGAGCTGTCTCACTAAGGAAGATATCCTGGACAATGAGCAAGTCCAAATTACTCAACGCTTTTTCGACGTGGTTGAGGTCCGGATCGCTGAGCATCGGGTTCTCGCCCATAATGTATAGTGCCTTGAGGGCGCCTTCGGCCGCCGCATTGATCATCTCTACCACGGTCAGGCCGACGGTGGTGGGCAGCCGGACGCCCCACGCAGCCTCGAACTTGGCCCGCGCCTCATCATCGTCCACCTTCTGATAGCCCGAATAGACGTCGGGCAAAGCGCCCAGGTCGCAGGCTCCCTGGACGTTGTTCTGGCCGCGGAGCGGATTGACGCCCGCCCCGGGCTTGCCCACGTTGCCAGTCACCATCGCCAGATTGGCCAGTGCCAGCACATTATCGGTGCCGGTAGTGTGTTGGGTGATGCCCATTGAATAGACGATAGAAGCGGCTGGTACTGTGGCGTAGAGCCGGGCGGCGCGAATAATGTCCTCCGCGGGAACTGCGGTGATTTTCTCGGCAAATTCAGGCGTATAGGGCGCAACGGAGGCCTGGAGTTCGTCAAAGTCCTCGGTGCGCGCGGCAATGAACTCCTCGTCTTCGAGACCCTCCTGGAGGATTACGTGGATAAGGGCATTGATGAGAGCTACATCGGTGCCGTGTTTTTGACATAGGTGGACGTCCGCAAACTCAGTAAGTTCAATGGCCCGCGGGTCGGCCACGATGAGCGGAACTCCCCGCTGCACTGCGGCGCGTTTGATCGCTGCACCGATGACTGGGTGACATTCGGTAGTGTTTGAACCGATGACGAAGATGGCGTCGGCCTTCTCGAAATCTTCTAGGGAGTTGGTCATCGCTCCACTGCCAAAAGCCCGGGCCAGGCCGGCGACCGTTGAGGCATGGCACAGGCGCGCACAATGATCAATGTTGTTGGTGCCCACCGCCGCGCGCATAAACTTCTGCATAATGTAGTTTTCTTCGTTGGTGCACTTGGCCGACGACAGTCCTCCAATGGCATTGGGGCCGAATTCCGCCTTTATCTCGGATAGGCGTCCAGCGGCGAAGTCAAGTGCCTCGTCCCAGGTGGCCGGTGTTAACTTACCGTTGCGGCGGATCAGCGGCTGGGTGAGGCGCTCGTGGTGATTGACGAAGTCAAAGCCGAAACGTCCTTTAACACAGAGGTGGCCACGGTTGACGCCCAGCCCCGGCTCGCCGGTGATCTTTACTAAGCGACCGTTGCGGGTGTGCAATACAATTTGGCAACCCACGCCGCAATAGGGGCAGGTGGTGACGGTGCGGTCCAACTCCCACACCCGCCCGGCTCCCTCGGCACCGGCAAATGACAGCGCGCCCGTGGGGCAGACGTCTATACAGTTGCCACATTCGGTGCACACCGATTGGTCGCGAGGCAGTCCAGGCGGCAGACCAATACAGGTATCAAACCCCCGGCCCAGGAAGTCAATAGCGCCGGTGACCTCAATATTGTGGCACACCTCCACGCAGCGGCCGCACAGGATACACTTGCTGCGATCGTAGACGATGGCTGGCCCATCCTGAATCGGCTCAGGGCGGACCGCCTCCCCGATGTACTCCGGCTCCTTGACGCCCAACTCGTAGGCATACTTCTGAAGGTCGCAGTCACCGGACTTCTCGCACGTCAAACAGTCGTGAGGATGGTCCGACAGCAACAGCTCAATGACCATCCGCCGCGCCTGGCGAATTTCCTCGGTGTCAGTGTGGACCACCATACCGGAAGTGGCCGGGTGCGAGCAGGAAGCCACTAGACCCTGGCCCCCCTTCACCTCAACCACACAGAGCCGGCATGAACTAGTCGGCGGTAGCCCCAGTTGCGGGTCATAGCACAAGTGCGGGATGTCAATACTCGCGCTTTGGGCGGCTTCGAAGACTGTTGCGCCCTCCGATACCGTTACGTCCACATCGTCTATTGTCAGGGTAATTTCATTACTCATAACTTGACCCCATGTAATCTATTCTTCCAGGTCACAGCGCAAGCAGCGCCGGGCCTCCGCGCGGGCCGCTTCTGCGGAATATCCTGCATGCACCTCTTCGAAGGTCCGGGCCCGCTGGTCAGGCGGGCGGGCGATGATAGGCTCGCGAGGGACCTCGCCTTCGGCCTCCTCGGGTTTGGTGCGCGGGGCAAAGCCCGTGTCGGGTGGCAGTTGCCCCGTGCCGCCCAGAAACACGTCAATGGCCTGAGCGGCGCGTTGGCCGGCCGCGATGGCCTCGATTATCGTCGCCGGACCCGTTACTGCGTCCCCGCCCGTAAACACATCGCCGTCGCCGGCCCTCTGGGTGCCTGGATCGGCCCCGACGCGCCCGTGGGAGACGCCAAGTTGC
>CAYNMY010000338.1:0-3356 GCA_964398275.1 uncultured Armatimonadia bacterium
CGTGCGATTCGGTGAGCTGCGGCGGCGCGGACAGGTCGCCCAGCGCGATTATCTTGAGCGGCGTTTCGTGCAGCAATTCACGGATTTCTCTGACCTTGGCCGGGTTCTCCGAGGCGACCACCAGTACCTGCTCGCCAGCGCGCTGCGTCATCCTACCCGGCTCCGGTCTCTTTGAGTATCCGGTCAATGTGCACCAGTTGCTCGGCGGTGAGTTGCCAGTCTGCCGCCCCCGCTGTCTCGGCAATCTGGTCCGGGCGTTTGGCCCCGCATAGCGCGCAGGTAACTCCGGGCTGACTGAGCACCCAGGCCACCGCCAGTTGTGCCATTGTCTTGCCTGCCTCCTCAGCCACTTGTGTCAACTGCCGGACTGCTTCGATATTGCGCTTGAGTTGGTCGCCTTGCCACGCCGGGTGGCAACTGCGGTGATCGGTTTCAGGGAAGGTGACACTCTCATCGTATTTCCCGGTAAGCAGTCCCCGCGCCATCGGGCTGTAGCAGAGCACACCGATACCATTCTGCCGGCAGAAGGGCAGGAGCTGTTCTTCGACGTGGCGGTCGAGCATATTATACTGTGGCTGGAGGCTGACCAGTTGGCCGATCGCCATTGATTTCTCCATCTGCTCGACGTTGTAGTTGGAGACGCCGATGTAGCGAATCTTGCCCGCCTCCTGAAGCTCGACCATCGCAGCCATTGACTCTTCGGGCGCGGTGTTCTCTTCATCCGGCCAGTGTACCTGGTACAGGTCAATGTAATCGGTATCCAGACGCTTCAGGCTGGCCTCGCAGGCCTCGATGAGATAGTCCTTCGTGACGTTGCTCGTAGGCATATCGTCCGCACCGATGTACCGCCCGCCCTTGGTGGCGATAAAGACCTCGTCGCGGTGACCACCCAGCGCCTGGCCCAGCACTTGTTCGGAATGCCCCGAGCCGTAGACATCCGCGGTATCGAAGAAGTTGATGCCCAGATCAAGGGCGCGGCGCACTGCGGCAATGGACTGCTGGTCCACGACATCGTCGCCCCACCACCATTTGCCCATCGCCCAGCAACCGAAACCAGTCACAGATACTTGCATATCGGTTGGGCCCAGCTTACGATATTCCATATATGAGTCTCCTCGCTGCTATCTGTTCCTATGTGGTGAGATCTGCTAGCACTTCCTTTTGCTTGGCGAACACTTCCGCCAGGCCCTTTTGCCCCAGCGTTACCATGTTCTGCATCTGCTGCAGGGAGAAGGGCGCGCCCTCCGCGGTCGCCTGCACCTCCACTACATAGCCGCTGGCGGTCATCACCAGGTTCATGTCTACAGCCGCCCGGCTGTCCTCCTCGTAGCACAGGTCAAGCAGTAGCTCCCCGCCGACCAGCCCGAGCGAGATGGCAGCCACTTGGTCGCGCAGCAGTGAGGTCTTTACCAGTTTCTTCTCGCGGAGATAGCTGTATGCTTCAGCGAGAGCGACGTAAGCGCCGGTAATGGCTGCGGTACGGGTGCCGCCGTCGGCCTGGAGCACGTCGCAGTCGAGATGGATCGTCCGCCGACCCAGCCGGTGTAGGTCTGTCACCACGCGCAGCGACCGGCCGATGAGCCGTTCAATCTCCAGACTGCGCGCACTGCGCTGTCCGTGCGTGCCCTCCCGGACCGACCGCTGGTGGGTTGAGCGGGGCAGCATCCCGTAGTCGGCAGTCACCCAGCCCTGTTGGCTGTCCATCATCCACTGTGGTACCCGGTCTTCTACCGTCGCCGTACAGTAGACTATGGTGTCGCCCATCTCGATGCGGCAGGATCCTTCGGCGTACTTGTTGACGCCCCGTGTGATGGTCAGGTCGCGCAGATCGTCGTTACCGCGTCCATCTATGCGCAGCAAAGTTCAGTCGCCTCCGTTCGTCTGCTCGTCATCTGGCGGTGACTCGTCGGCAGCGGGCTGTTGGTCTGCCGTGACGTTACTCTCAGGCTCTGTCCGGCCCTCATAATACTGGCGCAGGCCGCGGATAATCGCCTCAGCCGCAGCGGTACGCACTTCCGGTTTGGCCAGCAATTGCTCTTCTTCGTCATGATTGAGGTACATCAGCTCGACCAGCACCGAGGGAATCTCGGTCTCGCGAATGACTACAAAGCGCGCCCGCCGTACCCCGTTATCCTTGCGGCCGAGCGCCGCCAGCAGTTGCTGGTGGATAATAATGGCCAGCATCTTGCTCTGGGGCGTGTAGTAATATGTCTCGGTGCCCCAGTTGGTATTGGGCTTGGGCATGGCGTTGACGTGGATGCTGACGAACGCATGGGCCCCCATCCTCTGGGCGAGCTTCGGGCGCTCAAACAGGTCCACCAACACGTCGTGGTCGCGGGTAAGAAGCGCCGGGCAGCCCGCGGACAGCAGCTTCTGCACCACTTGTGTGCTCACATCCAGATTCACGTCTTTCTCCAGGAGCGTTCGACCACGGGCGCCGCTATCATTGCCTCCGTGCCCCGGATCAATCATTATAAGCTTATCACAAAGCTGGGCTTTACTGAAGGTCAACTTCACCTGCCAGTTCTCATCACTAATCGGCGTGGACAGGTCAAAGCCGATCAGTTCGTTGAGGTAGATGTGAACTTCGATGCCCTCTGAGGTCGGTGTTGCTTCCAGGCCCTTGACGATTTCCCCGCACCCCGGCTGGCGCAGCAGCTCCTCGGGAGCCTGGACATCCCTGAGCTTCACCTGGATGCGCCACGGCTGGCTGAGCACATCGTAGTCCAGCTCTGCGGGCATGGACAGAGCGATCTCCACTACGGTGGACTCATCCGGCGTTTGATATACTCGAGTATCCTGGAGTTCGGGATAGCGGATGGGAAGCTCGGGTTCGTCGCCATCGAATCGCCCGACGATCAACGAGCCACCCCGGCCGTCGGCGCGCGGCAGCCAGACGACCGCTTGCTCCTCTGCCAGGTCCAGTACGTAGCGGGCAATCGCCGGCCGGCTGGCGAACTGTCCCCACCGCAGCCGCCACACCCCGTTCTGGCCGATGTAGCGCTTGCCCGAGGGCGAGTGCGGTTCAGCGCCGGCTATGTCCACGTACGCCCGGTACGGCTCGTCAATGTAGTTGACTTCGCCGGTTATCAGCCCGGTCGTCGCCAGTTCGAGCGCCATCCCGTGCTCATCGCCACGCACTACCGGCTCGTTCATAGTCACCGCCACGTAAAAGTCAGTCAACTCCTTGTTCCAGGAGACTTTGCCGCCGAAAGCTTTGATGATCTCACCCAGCGGCGCGACCAGCACGTCGTCGCAGATCACCATCGGCGCGGGCAAGGGCTGGTGCTGCCCGGCTTGCTCGAAAGAGGCAGCGTCGGCCTCGAAGGCAAACTCACGGCCGTCGGGCATAGTTG
>CAYNMY010000339.1:0-3355 GCA_964398275.1 uncultured Armatimonadia bacterium
ATTAATCCTCGAGACCAGCTGGCAAAGAGTAAGGTTGCATACAATCAATATCTCCAAGCTGAGAACTTCTTCCCCCCAGCCCCCGGAGGTTTCGACGACCACGTTTGAGGGCAGCCCTTCGATCTGGGAGCCGCCCGTGCCAACCATGCCCATACCCATGCCCATCTCGGGCATCATCCCGCCGTAACCATAGCCTGGCGGCATCCCCATCATGCCCATCATCCCGGGGTCCCCCATGCCCATCATCATCCCCTCGCCCATCTCCATCTTGGGCGGCTCGCGTAGCTCCTTGCCCGCCTCGCCGGGCACGTTAACCGTCATCTTACCTTCGATTTCGTAGCGGAGAAGCTGCCCCTTCTGGTACCTGGTCTTAAGCTCGACCGCTCCGCCGATCTCGGAGGGGTCAATGCTGTTGACCACCGTAATCTGTACGCTGTCCTCGCCCTGGCGGCGTCCCGAACCGTCGAAGCCCATCGCCTTGATGGTGTATTGACCGTCGGGATAGACCCGCTTACCATCGCGGTAGACCTGTGTGTTCCAGTTGATGGAGAACGGCGCCATCGCCGCGGCCAGGTAGGCATCACGGCTGGGCTGGACGCTGAAGGTGACCCACCCGTCTTGCGACTGGGGTTTGGCCGCCTTGATTGCAACTACCCCGTGTACCACCGCCCCGCTCGTCGGGGACAGGATCTGCACCTGAGCTTGACCGGTAGCGGCGGTGCCCACCAGCCCGATTGCGAGAGCACAAACCACGACTATAGCTGACCGCAGGCTCATAAGCTAACGCCCCTTCTTACCACATCTGGCTGCGCTGATGCTACTGGAAACGCTCCATGGCTTCTTGTATCAATGGCCGCAACTGTTCAGCGGACTCTTCGAGCAATTGCGGGACAACCCGCATATTGGCTACTGCCGTCATATAGTTGGTATCACCGGACCACCGCGGCACGATATGCAGATGGATGTGGTCGTCAATACCGGCACCCGCGGCCCGCCCGATATTCATACCCAGGTTCGCGCCCTCAGTATGCAGCCCTTCCGCCAGGCCCGCCACGCAGCCCTGGGCAATCTGCATCAGTTCGCTGACCTCCTCGACGCTCAGGTCAGTCAGGTTGCTGACGTGCCGATATGGCACGACCATCACGTGGCCGCTATTGTACGGAAACGTATTAAGCAACACAAAGCTGTGACGGCCACGATACAGCACGTAGTTGGCTTGGTCGTCGTCAGAGTCCCGTTTTTCACACAGCACACATTGGTCCGGCTTCTCAGATACCACGTAATCTATTCGCCAGGGAGCCCACATATGATCCATACACGGTTCTCACCAATCGCCGGCGGCAGCTTCACTGCCGATACCACAAGATCGCAACCGCCAGACACGACACCACCCAGACAACCGCCGCGACCTTGGCGAGCTTGTCCAGCCGCTCTTCTTTGCTGCCGGGGGTGAAACGGGCTGAATCTGAGCCGCCCATGGCCGCGGAGAATCCGTCGGATTTCGTTTTCTGCAACATCACCGCCACGATAATGGCGACCGCGCTGAGCAAGGCCAATGCTACTGCGGCATTAAACATACCAGTTTCCCTCTTTGAGAGTGTGTCAAGAGCAAGTACTCAGCCGCACAATCACACCTGTTTCCAATCAATGCATTGTACACTATGCCACCATTTACGTCAAGTCTGCGCCCGCCTTGACAGCGTCGTCTTGGGCTGGATATACTCAGCACAATCACGCATTTCACAAACGCCCAGAGGTGTCATCCCAGCGTTCCGCTGCTATGCCTGAGCGCAAGACCGTAACAGAATCGGTCTACCGCACTGCCACCGGCGTCCAATCGGGCCTGGAGATTGACCTGGCCCTGCATCCGGCCACCTCCGAAAGCGGCCTGCAACTGCGCCGTACCGACGTCGGTAAGCAGTGGCCGATCACCCCGCAAACTGCCTCAGCCGGCCCCGTGAGCACCCTCATCGGCGACGACGAACACCAAGTGACATTCATCGAGCATCTGATGGCCGTGCTCGCCGCCGCCGGTATCACCGATCTGCTCATCGAGGTCTCCGGCCCGGAAATCCCGCTGTTCGAGGGCGGCGCGGTTGCTCTATGGGAGATGGTTCAACGGGCCGGAACCCAGCAGCTCGACGGCGAAGTCAAGCCCCTGGTGCTACGCGAAGCACTTATCTTGAGCACTACCGACTACTTCATCGCCGCCATCCCCAGCGATACCATCGCCTATTACTACCTCTTCGCCAGCGATCACTCGCTGATCGGATACCAGTGGGCAGAATTCGTGCCCGGCCGCGACGACTTCGCGCGCGACATTGCCCCGGCCCGCACCTTTATCACCCACCAAGAAGCTGAGGCCGCCCGCGATGCGGGAATGCTCCTCGGCGGCAGTGAAGAAAATGCAATAATAATATACCCGGATCGGCTCTCGGCGACACCGGTGCTGCCCCAGGCCTTTGCCCGGCACAAGCTGCTCGACCTGGTCGGCGACCTCTACCTGCTGGGCCGCCCGATCCAGGCGCGCCTCATCGGCTCGCGCACCGGCCACCAGCACAACCTGAAGCTGGCGCGCAGATTAGCCCAGTTGTCGCGCAGCGGTGCGGAAGCCTGAGCATCAGGAGCCACTTAGCAAAACGCGCCGGCCGCGCGAGGCCGACCCGTTCTTGTCTGTGAAGTGGTATCCGAGAGCTAGTTCTGGGTCGGGTCCCATGTGGTAGTGAAGTCATCAGCCGCCGGGCTGCTTTCGGGCAGGCGCTTGGCGTGACCGTCACAGAAGGCGAAGTTAGCGCCTTCGTTGTGGCGGAAATCCACGGTCGAACCTTCGGTGTTCTCATCGCCGTCCGGGTTGGGATCATCCAGGCCCTCGATATCGGGGTACAGATACCATGCCGCCGGGACCGTCGCATCCGCGACCATAACCACCTGCGCCACGTAATCCACCCGCTGGAGATTATAGCCGGCAGCATCGGCAACACCTTGCGCCGACAGCCAGTAGTTCAAAGCGTACCCCGGATTGTACGAATTCTCCAGCGGACAAGCCAGGATATCGTAGTTCTTCACATACGGCTGAATTGTATCCTTCCAGGGCCCGTCGCCGGGGAACATCGCCTCATCGTAGTCGGAGGCATACATCATCGCCGCAGTACAGATCTGCTTGACATTCGATAGGCAAGCGGTGCCTACCGCCTTGCCCTTAGCCCGGGAGAAAACGGGGAAAAGTATCGAGGCCAGAATCGAGATAATCGCCATTACTACCAGAAGCTCAATCAGTGTGAAACCCTTGCGCATCGGCCCGGCTCCTTTCGCGCGGCTATGATCCTAGAATCATTGCTCACTTACGCCAGCTTAT
>CAYNMY010000340.1:0-3349 GCA_964398275.1 uncultured Armatimonadia bacterium
AACTGACGTTTCCTTCCACGTCAAAGAAGGGGAAATCGTCGCCTTTCTCGGGCCCAACGCCGCGGGCAAGACCACCACGATGCGGATTCTCACCGGCTTCCTGCCCGCCACCTTCGGCGCAGCGCGGGTGGCCGGGTTTGACCTGGCCGACCAGTCACTGCAGGCCCGCCGCAATATCGGCTACATGCCCGAGGCCACCGCTCTGTACACTGATATGCGGGTGCGCCAGTATCTGCGCTTCTGCGGGCGGCTGCACGGTATGAGCAAGGCGCGGATTGCCGAGCGGATGGAGTTTGTCCTTGACCGCTGTGGGCTGAGCGGGCGCGCCGATTCGATAATTGCGACGCTCTCGCTGGGCTTCCGCCAGCGCGTCGCGCTGGCTCAGGCGATGCTGCACGATCCGCCCGTACTGATCCTGGACGAGCCGACCGTGGGTCTGGACCCCAATCAGATAATCGAGGTGCGCAACCTGATTAAGAGCCTGGCCGGGGACCACACCGTGATGCTCTCCACTCATATCCTGCCCGAGGCACAGATGACCTGCGAGCGCGTGATTATCATCAATCGAGGCGAGATCATTGCCGAGGGCAGCCCCGAGGCCCTGACCGCCCAGATTCGGGAGGCCGAGACACTGCTGGTCAAGGTGCGCGACGATAGTGATACTGTCGCCCGACAGCTCAAGGATGTCTCCAGGGTAGCTGAAGTGCGCCCCGCCGAGCAGCCCGGGAGCTACTACGTTGACTCCGCGGTAGGTGCCGACCTGCGCGCTGAGATCGCCCAGTTCATCGTCAACAAGGGCTGGGGCCTGCTGGAGCTGCGGCCAGTGGAGATGACCCTGGAGGATGTCTTCCGCGAACTGACCACCGAGGAAAAGGGTGTCGCCTAGATGAGCAACATTTTGACTATCGCAGGCAAAGAGCTGCGCTCGTACTTCACCTCGCCGATGCCCTACGTGCTGGCGGTCTTCTTCCTGGGCGTCACGGCGCTAATGTTTACACTGGGCTTCCTGGCTGCACCCCAGGCGCAGACCGAGGATTTTCGGCTGTTGCTGGGGAGTATGGTCTTCCTGGCGCTGATCGTCACTCCCATGCTGACGATGGGGCTGCTGGCTCAGGAGAAGGCCAGCGGAACGATCGAGCTGTTGATGACGCGGCCGGTGCGCGACTGGGAAGTGGTTATCGGCAAGTTCCTGGGCGCGCTGGCCGTGTTTGCCCTGGCCATTCTACTCACCCTTGTCTTCCCCATTATTCTGGAGATGGCCGGGGACTTGGACTGGGGGATGACCCTGGTTGGTTACCTGGGGGTGCTGCTGGCAGTGATGGCGTTCATCGCCCTGGGTATCTTTGCCAGCTCGCTTACCTCCAACCAGATTGCCGCGGCCCTCATTGCCGCCTTTCTGCTTCTGTTTTTCTGGCTGGTGGGGTGGATGTCTTATTCGGTCAGCCCAGGGCTGGGCGACGTTTTCAAGCACCTGTCGGTGCTCGAGAACTTCGAGGATTTCAGCAAGGGTATCCTGGACACCAAGAATGTCTTATACTTCCTGAGCCTGACATTCATGGGGCTTTTCCTGAGCATTCGCACTGTAGAGAATCGGCGGACGATATAGGTACGGACAGTGGTTAGTGGATAGTGGACAGTGGTTAGGAAACGACCCGGTAAGACGGATTCAGAAAACCGTACCCGGTCCTCCGCGCAGAATAGATTAACAGGTGAGGGTGAATGTCTGAAAACAAGGTAAGCACGCCTGAGGGTACTGAGCCAATTTCTGGTGGCCCGGCGCGCACCGGACTACAAGTGACCAGCATATTTGCCGGATGGGTGGGACTGACAGCGATAGTCGTCGGGCTGCTCTGGGCCGCCGTGGTCAAGAGTTTTCCCAGCGCGCCGCTCGTCTTTATCATGGCTGGCGGGGCTCTGGTAATTTTCTGGCTGGTCGTCAATATCGCCATGGTAGTCGCGGCTGCCAAGGGCCGCCAGGCCAGACTCATTTTCAACTCCGCTGCGTTCATCATGATTATTGTGGGCATTGTGGTGCTGGTTAACTACATCGGGGCCCGCCACCACCTGCGCACTGACCTGACCGAGTCCAAGCGCTACTCGCTGTCCGAACAAACCCACGAAGTAGCCAAGGCCCTCGAGCAGGAGGTCAAGCTAATAGCCTTCGTCTCGACGGATTACTACAACTGGGGGGAAGTTCAGGATCGTCTGCGGGAGTACGAGATGCTTTCGCCGAAGATAAGTGTGGAGCACTACGATCCCAAGACTGACTTCGCCAAGGCCAAAGAGTACGACATTCAGCTTGATGGGACGGTGCTCGTTAAATCGGGCGAGAAGACCGAGAGGGTTACGGGTGGCAGCGAGGAGCAGCTCACCTCCGCGATATTAGCGGTCACCAGTGGCGAAAAAACCAAGGTGTACTTCCTGATCGGACACGGTGAGCCTTCACTGGAAGGCAGCGGCCCGAACGTTATCGGAACGCTCAAACGCAGCCTGGAGAACCAGCAGTACGCGGTCGAGACGCTCTCGCTTATGGCGATGGAGAATCCGCAGGTCCCCCTGGATTGTGCCATCCTGGCGATCATCGGACCCAAGCAGCCCCTGCACGAAAAGGAGATAGATGCGCTTAGTCAGTATCTCAGCTTCGGCGGCAAGCTGTTCGCGGCGATTGACCCGACGCCGGCTCCCAGCCTCGAAGAGATCCTGGCCGACTACGGCATTATGCCGATGGACGGCATCGTGCTTGACCCGCAACTGAGCCTGTGGGGCCAGCTCAACGTGCCGATCGTCAACGCGCCGGCGACCCATCAGATCACCAGCAACCTGGGGGCGGTTATCCTGCCGGTCACGCGCGCTTTCGATATTGAAAGCCCCGAGGAGGAGCCACAATACCCGGGGATGCCGCCGCCCAGCCGGCCTACGGCCCTGCTGCAGTCCTCGCCGGCCTCATGGCTTGAGAAAAGCGTAGAAGGTCAACCACAAAAGGACCCCGACGAGCCCGCCGGCCCGCTGGTTATGGCCGCGCTGGTTGACCAAACCACTCCCCCACCGCCAATGATGCCCGGCATGGCGCCGCCCCCGCGTCAGGATGGTGCGCGAATGGTTGTGGCCGGCACATCCATTATGGTCTCCGACGACCTGGTGCGGCAGGGCGTGGACAGCGGAGTCTATTTCACCTTGAAGAGCATCGCCTGGCTCGTCGAGAACGAGAAGCTGATCTCTATTCCCCCGAAAGATATCATGCCCAGTCGTGTGATGCTCTCAGACCGCCAGCGCAACGTAGCCATCATCACTGTCTTCGCCCTGCCGGTGCGACTCATGATGCCCGGCGCGGTGGTCGGGTGGCGACGCC
>CAYNMY010000341.1:0-3338 GCA_964398275.1 uncultured Armatimonadia bacterium
GGCGTCTGTCTACTGCCGCTGCGCATTCCCTTGCCCGGCAGCACCGGCAGCGGTCTCCAGGAACCGCTGTGGGCGGCGGCGACTGAACTGACGACCTCCGGCGACGGGCAAGTGCTCTGCCGGGTTATTGTCCCCCCCTTCGGCGAGATGCAACTGTTAGCGGCCGAGCTCAACGCCCGGTGGCAGGGCGCTCAGATCACGCTCCAGCCGGCAACCGCTGAAATAACCGAAGTCGAATACCCGCTGATTGCTATCGGTCCGCCGACCAAGCGGCTGTCCCTCCAGCAGACGGCGCTGTGGGCGATTGCCAACGCTATAGACATCCTGACGGCGACCAACGCCGACTCGGGAACCACGCTTTACCCTGGCCTCGAGGGCATCCAGAAGTTGACCGAGGACCTGTCCGCCGCGGCGGCTGCTAACGACGGCATGCGCCTGGTGAAGCTGTCAGAATGGGAGGGTCTGGCGCGGCTGAGCTACCTGGGCTCGCGTCGGGCCGCCGCTGATTTCCTAAACCGGATCAGCGTCACGTTCCCCCACGCCCAGGAGGATATTCTGGCAGAATCAGCGGTACTGCTCCGCAGCGAGGCGGCCATGTTGGAGAGCCAGTGGCAGCCGTTCGCCGAGGGGGAGCCCGGCGGCCTGACCACCAAGGAGGCCGTGCAGGAGAACATTCAGGTGCTGGCCGAGGTCCACGCGGTTGAGCAGCAGGTGCTTACTAACCTCAACCGCATACTGCAGGGCACCGACTGACGGGGCAGTATTACACAGCTAACCCGCCGTCCAAAAAAGCGGCCGGGACCTGTTCGAGCAGGTCGGAGGCTACCAGGCCACGTTCTCCGCACCGCTCAGCGGCGAGATCACCAGCCCGACCGTGGTGGAAGACGCCGCTGACCGCCGCCTCGAGGTCATCAGCGCCGCCGGCCAGCAGCGCCGCGATAACGCCGGTGAGCACGTCGCCGACTCCGCCAGATGCCATCCCCGGATTGCCGGTGGGATTGACCCAGACCTCGCCGTCCGGGGCGGCCGTCACCGTAGCGGCACCCTTGAGCACCACCACACAGCCCAGATCCCCGGCGGCCTGCCGGGCCGCGCCGACGCGGTCTGCCTGAATATCGGTGACGGACAGATCAACCAGGCGGGAAAGCTCGCCCGGATGCGGGGTGATCACGGTCGGGGCCGAGCGATCTTTAAGCACCTCGATTGCATCAGCGCACGCATTCAGCCCATCGGCGTCAACCACGAGGGGCTGCGAAATCCGCCCAATTAACTCGCGCGCTAACTCCTGCGTTGCTGCCACCTGCGACAGGCCCGGGCCCAGCGCCACGGCATCGCAGTTCTCAGCGAACGCCAGAATCTGGGCCGCCGCCTCCGGGGCCAGGCTGCGCTGGCCGGTCTCGGGCACCGGCAGCGTCATCACCTCGGTGCACTTGACCTCCAGGATGTCGTTGAGGCTTTCGGGAATAGCCAGGGTAACCAGGCCGGCACCGGAGCGTACAGCCGCCAGGCCGGCCAGGGCTGCCGCGCCGGTCATCCCCGCCGAACCGGCCACGATCAGCAGCCGGCCGGCGTCGCCCTTATGCATATCGGCCCAGCGATGCGGCAGCATCAACCAGGCGTCCACAGCCTCGGTCAAGTTGGTGGTGAGCGCGTCAGTGGTAAGCAGCTCCCGGGGCAGTGAGATGTCCACCACCTCGATCTCCCCGCAAAGGTCTCGTCCCGGATAGCAATAGTGGCCGATCTTGGGCAAGCCGAAGGTCAGCGTGCGGTCGGCTTCGACTGCTTCGCCTAGCACCGCGCCGGTGTCGCTGCTGACTCCGGAGGGAATGTCCACCGCCAGGACAAGCGCCAGCGACTGGTTAATGGTCTCGATGCCGCTCTGTGCGGCGCCGTGGACCTCGCCGCTAATGCCGATGCCGAGTATGGCATCAATCACGATATCCGCCGAGTCAACGGCAGCTTCCAGCGCCTCCGTATCGGGATTCTCGACAATTGGCAGGCCCATCTTCTGGGCAATCCGGCAGTTGGTAGCAGCATCGCCCGACAGTTCGCCGGCTTCGGCAAGCAGGAAGACCTCTGCCGATATGCCCCGATTGTGCAGATGCCGCGCCGCCACGAAACCGTCGCCGCCGTTGTTACCACGCCCGCAGACGACCAGCACGTGCCCAAAGCCCTCCACCATTTCCTCCGCCGCGTCAGCCACCGCTCGCCCGGCATTCTCCATCAGCACCGTACCGGCAATCCCGTATTCCTCTATGGCCGTATGGTCAATGTCGCGCATTTGCTGACTGGTCACCAGCTTCATTATGTCTCACACCCCAGTTTGGCTGCGAGGAGGATAACGCCGCACAGGCGGTCAATATTCAATAGGGATAGTTTCACTGCATCCGGCGCTAATACCTCCAGAGCAGTAGCGCTCAACTAACGAATATGTCTGAAGACATCAGCACAACTTCCTCGTCCCTGGCGAATGACAAGAAGCTGCCTTCTGGCCAGGCTAGATTCACCGGACGAGACTGGGCCATCGCGGCAGCCCTGGTGATTCTGACGGTGCTTACCCGGCTGCCCTTCATCCCCCCGCTGATAGCGCATTCCGACGGGGCCGAGTATGCCTTTGCGCTGGAGAAGTTCGATATGGCCCGGGGCTACCCGCATGCGCCCGGGTATCCCTACTTCATCCTGTGCGCCAGGCCCATCTACGCGCTGACAGGTGACGCTAACATCAGCCTCGTGGCCGTCGCGATGGCCTTCAGTGCGCTGGCCTGCGGCGCGCTGTACCTGCTGGGCACAGCGCTGTTCGGGCCGTGGATCGGGCTGGCGGCCGCGTTACTGCTCATGACCGACAGCAACTTCTGGCGGTTCGGCGTATCGTGGATGTCGTACCCCGCCGGCGTCTTCTGGGGCAGCGCCGTGGCGTTGACGGCCTATCGCGCGCGGGCGATCTCCCCGCGCTGGAGCACCATATCCGCGCTGGTAATCGGAGTCGCCGGGGGCTTTCGCCAGCAGATCCTGACCTTCTTCGGCCTGATGTGGCTATGGTTTTCACGCCGGGCGGGTTGGCGCAGACTGGCGCTGGGCATAGCCCTTATCGTTATTCTAACCGGGCTATGGATCGCTGTAGTCTCCTCGGGGACCGGCGGCTATTCGATCTACCAGGCCAGCAGCCAGGCGCAATTCACCGAGGTGCTCTATCCCGCCTCCGTGCTTGCCGCTCTCGCCGAAGGGCCGCGTACGGCGCTGGACCGCTTCGCCGAGCGGATGGGCAAGTGGTCGGAGCTACTATTCGGCGGGCGGTCTCATCTTTCTGTCCGGGCGGGGCTGCTGCCCCTGCTATACGC
>CAYNMY010000342.1:0-3315 GCA_964398275.1 uncultured Armatimonadia bacterium
CTACGCCCGCGCCGCTCGCGTAGTTCGTTGGGTCCGAACTGTTCCAGGCGACTGCCCGCCTCGGCGCTGCTCAGTCCTTGTTCAACGGCTGCAGATAGCTCATCGACGACTTCTTCGATTGTCTTATTGTGCCAGTGGTTCACGATGCCCTTTGCCCATATTTGCCCGTGGCGGACTGCTCCCACCTACCCCCCGCCAGAGCACGACAGTCAGCCCCAGAAGTGGCACGAAAGAAGGCGTCAGCACCGGTTTCGTCGCGGGTCCATTGCATTGGTCGGCAGTGATGACGCCAAGCATAAATGATACCCCAAATCGGGCTATCCGGGCAAGTCGCCCGCGGAGCGGGGCCGGAGCCAGCCCGGCTAGGAGCCCAGCAGCTTGTCCATCTGGTAGCCCAGGCCGGTGCCCTGCAGGCTGGAGGTGTCCGCCACGCCGCGCCGGACGTTGAAGATGCCGGCGTGTACGCGTTGCTCGGCCTCGGTGGTGGCGTCGGGGAAGAACTGGCGACTGTTGGCCTCCACGCCCATTATCGTGTATAGGCGCGCGCCCATGCCTACCGAGTGAATCAAGGCGAGACTGGGGTTGGTCAGGTCCTGGAGGGCGTAGGGGATGCCCAACTCCCGGGCCTTGGCCGCGAAGATCATATCGGCCGAGTGGCCCTTGCAGGTCTTCAGGGCTACGCCCGACCAGCCCAGTTCCATCGCCAGCTCGAAGCTCTCCAGGTCGGTGAGGCTCTCGTCCACGATGACCGGTTTGAGCTGGGATAGCTCGCGCATGTCGTAGCGGTGCGCGGTGAGGTCGCGCTCGGTGGGCTGCTCGATGTACAGAATCCGCTCGAAGCAATCCTCCGACTGCTCCTTGATTCTGTGGAGCATCTCGATGATGTACTCCGGGGTTTCGCACTGCTCGTTGGTGTCGGCGGTCAGGTGCATCTCTTCAATGCCGAGCTTGGGCAGCTCTTCGCCGCCGATCCGGTGCACGGCCAGCGTGCGATCCACGTCCCAGTCCAGGTCGTTGCCGCGCAGCTTCACCTTCAGACAGTACATGCCCTCGGCGCGGATCCACTCGTCGAGGCTCACGGGCCTGCCGTCGGCGGGGGCTGAATCATCTTTCTCCGCCTCGGTCAGCTTATCCAGCCCACCGACCAGGTGGAAGATCGGCACATCGGGCAGGTACTCGCTGCGGATGTAGTCGGGGATGTACTTGCCCGCGAACTCGGGGCCGAGGTACTTGCTCAGGTCGCTCATAAACTCCGGGCCGTAGCCGTCGTAGCAGTCAATACCGTTGACGTTGCCGAAGGCGTCGTGCAGCGCCGCATCAATCGGCGAGGCGCAGACCAGCGCGCCCAAGAATGGCTGGGCCGGCACCAGCTCGCGCTCCGCGCAGACTTGCTTATTCATCGCACGCAGGTCCTCTTCCAGGTCGCTGAAGATGTCAATGGGATGGGCCGGCCCGGGGTAGGCCGCCGCCATGTCAGCGTAGCGCTGGATTACGTCCATCATTGCTGCTTGTTTCGGCTCGTGGGGTAGGTCAAAGGTCGGCCAGGCCCAGAAGTCAGCCACGAATATCCCGCCCCAGCCGTCAGCGACCTTCCCCTCCCCGTTCTCGACGGTCGCCTTGACCCGGCAGAAGTGCAGCGCGTCCATCACCACGGCTCCAAACTTGAGCGGCGTGCGGGCGACAAATGGCTCGAAGGATACTTCAATCTGCTTTACCTGTATGTCGGATTTCATTGTCAGCTCTCCTCTTATCACTAAGCACAATTATTGTTGCCAGCGTAATGTTCGCCAGGGAGGTTTAGATTCCTTCCCTGCGGCGAGGCAGGACTGGGAGGCGTGCGCAACGAAGATAAATGGAAATAAGGAGGGGCCGGTTGAACGCAGTGAAGCCGGCCCGCGCCGATAGTCGTAATAGTCAGCAACTGACTGGTACCGGGTGATGACTCCTGCAATGGCCGTGAACCGACTTTGTGAACTGATCCGGGGCGGGCCTGGTTCCGGCAAGACCACGCGTCTGCGCCAGACGGTGGTGGAGGCCGTTGAGAAAGGTGGTCTCTCGCCGGCGCGGGTCTTGTGGCTGGCGCTGGACCGACCGGCTGCCCAGCGCGAGGGCGATTGGTTTGTCTTAAGCAGCACCCGGACGGGGCGGGCGCTAGTTCCGGTCATTGACACCTACGAGGACATCGCCGGGCAGATTCTCCGCGAGAGCGCCAATCACTGGGGACGGACTATAATCCGGCCACTGCCTGAGCGGCTGCTGGTAGGCGAGGTCATCAGGGAGACGACGTCGGCGGCCCGCTACTACCAGGCAGACGAGGTTCGCAGCAGCCCGCGCTTCCGCGATGATGTTGCCGACTTCATTGCCGAACTCAAGCGCTGCAAGATAGACACCCGCACGTTCCGCGAGCAGATAACCCTGGGCTTACCACATGCTGGTGCGCTCGCCGACCTGTCCGACATCTATGAGCGGTATCAGCAGCACCTGCGCGAGGCCAATGTCTACGACCTGCGCGGCATCATCTGGCTGGCGCTGCTGGCGCTGACCGACGAGCAGTTGGCGGACAGTTGGCGGGGTCGCTACGATCTGATCGTCGCCGACGATTTGCAGGACGCCACGCTGCTGCAGATCGAGCTGCTGGCTGCTCTGTGCGGCCCCGAAACCCGGCTGGTGGCGACTTACGAGCCGGCCCAGGCGATATATCGCTTCCGGGGCGCGGTGGAGGACCCGGCTGCACTGCTGGCCTCGCTGTTGCCTGACCGCGAGCTGGTTGGCACGGAGTTGGCGGCGCAGCAATCGGGACGGATGGCCCTGGAGGTGGGTGAGGTCGCGCGCCGGTTTGCCCGGGACTGGGAGCTGAGCAGTGCGCCGCTGGCGGAGGCCGACTGTCCGGGACAGGTGGAGATCGGCGTCTATCGCACCTTCAGCGAGGAGCTGGCGGGGATTGGCGATGGCATCATCGCTTTGCTGTGCGAGGGCGAGCTTGCGCCCGATGACATCGCGGTCATCGTCCGCAATCACGAGCAAGCGGAGGCGGTGCGCGAGCATCTGGACCTGCGCGGAGCTCCCGTTGCCGGGCAGGATGCTGTGGTGGGGGCCTGGGCCGCTCGGCGTCTGGTCAGCGATCTTATCACTTTGCTGCTGTACGTTCGGGACTGCGACACCTATCCGGCAGCGATTCGCGAGCAGCAACTGGCGGGGGCCAACCTGGCGGTGTGGCGGCTGGCCAGTCTGACCGGGGGGGATGAGTTCGCCCTGGCGCGAGAACGTGGCGACTGCCGGCGCGAAGGCCGCTTTATGCTGGCTAGACTGGGCGAG
>CAYNMY010000343.1:0-3299 GCA_964398275.1 uncultured Armatimonadia bacterium
TACCTGATCACGCTGGAGACGGTGGACGAGATGGACGAGATCACGGTGAGCGTGGAGCTTAGCTCTGAGCGGGGGTATGACGACTCGCGGCGGCTGGAGGCAATCCGGCGTCAGATAGCCCACGACCTGGCGCAGGAGCTCCTGTTCCGGCCGAACGTCAAGCTGCTCGAGCCGCACTCTCTGCCCACCACCGAGGGCAAAGCAGTGCGCGTGGTGGACAACCGCATCGCGTAGCCGTCGCCCTGGCGCGAGTGTGGCACGCTTGTGGATCCTCGGGGCTGGTGCGAAGGAGAGGTACTGCGGCGTTGACCTGCGGAAGCTACTTCAGGATAATCTCTGGCCGTTCCTCGTAATTCCGGTTCAGGGCAATGCGCGCGTTGACCGCTTCGCTGGCGGCGATGAGCGTATCGGGGGGGATGGGCGCTGAGTTGTGATAAAGTGTCTCCCTGCCGCTGGTTCGCGCCACGGGCGTATATCTCAGCGGCCCTGGGCCGGAGCTGCCTACCGCAGGGGTCGGCGCAAATTCGGGCCGGTGCACCGCCAGGCGCGCTCCGTCATCGGAGGGCAGAGGTGGTGCTACCGGCGTAGTCGGCCGCGGCGCTTCGGGACCTACCGGTGAGAGACCGGAACCCGTCGGCCCAACCGCCGGGCTTGTGGTGGCTGGTGTTTCCGGAGGCACCGGTGTACGCACAGGCATATCCCCGACGGCAATCCTGGTCGGTTCGTCCGCTCCTGGCGAGCGCTCAGATCGGTGCGTGGCTGGCGTGGGTGCAGATAATCTTACTGCCATTCGCGACCGGCTCGCCCGATGTGGCCTGGTTACCCGCCGGGGCCTGGGAGTCTCAGGTGTGGCAATCTCAGGCTCATCAACAGCCGCCAGCACAGGCGCGATTGGCTCTTCAGGTGATACGGTAACGTCGGCAACCTCAATGGCCGGCGGTGGTGAGCCAATCACGGGCTGGTCTGTCTCGGGGCGTGGGGGCCCGAGCAGTAGGCCTGCCACCAACGCGGCGGCTGCCGCCAGGCCCGCCGCTGCTGCACCCACCTTACGCCACGGAACGGTCCAGCGCGCCGGCCGGATGACGCCGACCTCGTGGAGGACCTGTTCCGCTTCTATCGCGTTGTAGATACGCCCTGCGAGGCCGGCGGGCACCGGCACTGTTTGCCGGCGCATCACCGCGGCGATCTCCTCGCTCTGCTTGAATTGGCGGTAGCACTGCTCGCAAGTGAATAGATGTCGCCACAGCAGCAGTCGCTCGGCAGCGGCCAGTTCGCCGTCCAGGTGGGGGTATATGAGCTGGTGGGCACGCTTACAGGAGATCGCGGCGACCGGCGCAGCCGAATCAACGGCGTTGTGGATGAGTTGGACAAGCCTTTCGCGGGCAGCCGGCTGCGGGCGGCCCGACAGGCTCTGCGATATGAACAGCAGCCAGTCGTGAACGTGCTGGCAGCGCAGGCACGACTGCAAGTGAGCAGCGATCAGGGCGGCCTCGGCTCCGCTTATCTCGCGATCAACATACGCCTGAATTGTCTCGGTTTCCGGACAGGGTTGCATTGTTCTGTTCGACTCGCTCAATCTGCTGGCATGTGCCGGCCCGCCCATAACCCGGCGCGGTGGTCGGCAACACGCCCAGTGCCAAGTAGATAGACACCCGCTGGTGGCGAAAGTTTCTGGCGATTCGGGAAAAAGGAGGATAACATCTTACTGCGAGGACTACCGAGGTTAGCGCCGGGGGAGATATTGAGAAATTCGGGGTTTGACGTTCTGGACCCACCACTCGGTTATCATATCGAGCCACGCCAGTCGGGCGGGGGTGGGGGGCGGCCCGGCGTAGGCGCCTTCTTGCGCGGCATGCATGACCAGCCCGACGCCGGTGGCAAAGATCGGGCTGGCTACGCGGCTGGCGAGGCGACCGACGTTGCGGGCAGTGCCGATGCGCACCGGCAATTCACCCATCATCTGCGAGGCCATCTCCGTGGTGCCGGGGAGCTGGCAACCACCTCCGGTGAGCACGACGCCGCCGGCCAGTGTAGCATAGATGTTGCTGCGCTGGAGATTCTCAGCGGCGAGCAGGAAGATCTCTTCGAGGCGGGCTTCAATTATCTCCGCGATCAGCCGACGCGGCACCGTGGTCTGATCGCCCGTGCCGATCTCATTGACGACGACTGACTCCTCCTCGGTGACCATATCCCCGAAGGCGGCGCCGAATCTCTTTTTGACGTGTTCGGCCTGGGCATAGGAGATGCGCAGCAGCTTGGCGATATCCTGGGTGATATGGTTGCCCGCGATCAGTATAGTTGCGCTGTGGGCGATGGCACCATCAACGAAGACCGCCAGGTCAGTCGTGCCGCCCCCGATGTCAATGACGGCCCCGCCCAGGTTGCTTTCGTCCTCGCTGAGCCCGGCCAGACGGGTCGCGATCGGCTCGAGCACCTGCTTCTGCACCTTGACTCCGGTCTCTTCCACCGCGTCTCTGACATTCAGCGTGGCACCGGCGATGCCGGTGACGACGTGCACATCTGCGTCGAGGCGGGAGGCGTGCATACCCAGGGGCCGCCTGACACCTGATTGGCCGTCAATGGCGAAGTCTCGGACCAGCGCATGGATGATCTCACGTTCGGAGGCCAGGCTAACATTGTCCCGGGCGCTCTGGACAACCTTCTCGATATCCTCCACAGTTATCTCGCCGGAGGGGCCTACGCGCACGCGCCCGGTGACATTGCGGGAGCGAATGTGCGAGCCGGTCACGCCCACATAAGCGCCGGCAAGCGGCAATCCGGCCATCTGCTCGGCCTGGTCTACGGACTCGCTGATTGAGGCCACTGCTTCAGCGTGGTCCACGATCACGCCCGCCTTGAGCCCGCGTGCCGGGTGCAAGCCCAGGCCGAGAATGTCGAGTTGGCCGTTGGGGGCGGTCTGGGCAATCAGTGTACAGATCTTCGTCGTGCCCACGTCCACGCCCGCAACGTAGCTATCGTTAGCCATCACTTGCTAACCTCGCTCCACCATCCGTTAGCCAGCAGGTAGTCATGACCGGACCCGCGGCTTCCACACTGGCCGATCCATGATCCTGACATCAATATACGCCGGACGCTTCCCCTTCTCCTCCAACTGTTGCATAATCGTCACGAACATCATCATCTTGCGCTTGAGGTTATCGGCGTCGCCCAGCTTGCCCAGGACGCCGGAGGGGGAGTGGATCTGAACGAGGTGGGGATCGCTAAAGTCCATCACCAGGCCCCGGGTCAGCGACTCGTCCGGGACGGCGGCGCGGGTGGCGGCACGCCGCGCCCGGGGG
>CAYNMY010000344.1:0-3297 GCA_964398275.1 uncultured Armatimonadia bacterium
GTCGCCGTCGCGAGTCTCGACCGGGTGGGGGTAGGTTGCGATCCTACTGATTTCCTTACCCAAGCGCCATCGGGAGATGTCCTCGGGGTGCAGGCTGCGAGCGTACTTGATAGGATCACCGTGGCAGCCGTAGAAGATGTGCAGGTAGCCGTCGTGGGTCACCAGTAGCCGGGGGGTATTGTGCCCATCGTCGAAGCGGACATCGTCAACGCGCACCGGCGTTGCCCACCGTCCGCTGTCGTGGTCGTAGTAGGTCATTCTCACAAAGAAATCGTCGCCACAGTAGCAGACGTAGGTCCGCCGGTGTTTGCCCTGGTAGTAGTAGGCAAACTTGGTGGTGCCCATCAGCGAGTCTGACGCGAAGTACTTCGGCGTTTCAGCCGGCAGGGGGATAGCACTCATCAACATCACCATCGCTGTCAGCCCAATCACAAACAATGATCGTAGCCTCATCTTTACCTCCATTGCATGATTGACGTACTAGTAAAGCAGATTCCCTTGCGCATCGAGGGCGTAGAGCCGCTTGCCCACGCGATCCGGCCGGTGATAGTGGCTCCAATTGTATAGGTTACAGTACCACGGGGGCTGCCGCCACGCCATCTCTATGGGCCTGATATTGTACTTCTGGCGGATTTCGAACCGGTAGACAAACTCCGGTGAGGCATTCAGAGCGTTTCCCTGGAATATCACCAGTGGGCCGCTGCCTGAATAGTTCCTGACTATCGCTACGCTGCCGCCCGCGTTGTCCCCATCGAGTTGGCTCTGGGGCACGATCACCTGGCCTTCGTCCCAGATCTGGCCAGCATCGGTGCTCTTCCACAGCACTACGTTGCCGTCGCGGCCACCGAAGCCCACGATGTTGACACCGTCGGTCGTGTACATCCCGAAGTTGTGCAGCCACACGCCTGCCAGGTTCTGGGGCGGCTCGAGCGTCACCGCGCGCCGCCCGACGTTCAAGAAAAACTGCCTGCGCTTGCACTCATTGGCGTCAAGGTGTTCGCGAGTCGCAGTGGTGCCCAGGTCCGCGCCGTTCATCGCGATTAGGTGACGGGTGGTCGGATTATACTTGACCGAGTAGTGGGTCTTTCCCGATTTTGCGCTTTCCATCAGCGCGCAATAGATGACGTCGTCGGCTGCATCATACGCGAAGACTCTTTGATATGCCCAGGACCAGCGATCTTCATCGGGGTGATTGCGGAAGCTAACCAGTTGGGTCGGCTCATCCCAGGTGCTGCCGTTGTCGGTGCTGCGCTGCACGGCGGTAACCGCATAGTCATCTTTCAGGTGCCAGCGGTAAAAGACCAGGATCTCGCCCCTGCCGATCTCGACTGGGTGCGGATATGTTGCCTTGTCCCCAATCTTCTTGCCCAGGAACCAGTGCTCAATATCCTCCGGGTGCACACTGCGGGCGTACTTGATGGGGCTGTAGTGGCAGCCGTAGAAGAGGTGTAGGTAGCCGTCTTGGCTAATGAGCAGTTCGGGGCAGTTGTGCCCGTCGGTCCAGAAGACATCGTCCACCTCCACCGGCTCCGCCCACTGTCCGGTATCGTGGTCGTAGCAGGTGATATTAGTCTTGAACTTGTCGCTTATGTAGGTGACGTAGGTCCGGTTGTGTTCCCCTGAGAAGAACATTGCCTGTGACGGCGGGTTGTTCGGCGAGAGGGTGCCCCGCAGCGAGTCTGCCACGAAGTACTTCGGCGTTTCAGCCGCCAGGGGGATAGCACTCATCAACATCACCATCGCTGTCAGCCCAATCACAAACAATGATCGTAGTCTCATCTTTACCTCCATTGCATGATTGACGTACTAGTAAAGCAGATTGCCTTGGGCATCCACCGCATAGAGCCGCTTGCCCTTGCGTGGCGGGATATTATAGTGGTTCCAGCCAATGTGCCATGCTCTTTGCTTCCACGGCATCAAGATCGGCCTGATATTGTACTTGGTCCGTGCGGCGTAGCGAAGCAGGAATTCCGGCGATGCATTCTCCGCGTTTCCCTGGAAGATCACCAGCGGGCCGCTGCCGCAGTAGTTTGTGACAATGTTAACGGAACCTGTAATCGGCTCTCCGAGTTCGTTGGCACTCAGCACAAGTTGACCGTCATCCCACGTGTGACCAGCGTCTGAGCTCCGCCAGACCATTAGGCTGCCATCGCGGGCAGCGTAACCCTGGATATGCACCCCGTCAGCGCTGTACATTCGGCCCTCTCTGCGGGCGGGCGGGGGCATTTCCAGCACACGAACGCCAGGCAGTTGCAGGAAGCGATAGTCACCGGTCTGGCACCCGTTGGCGTCCAGTTCGTCCTTCGTTGCCGTTGTGCCCATATCCACGCCGTTGATGGCAATGACGTGCCCGGTGGTGAGGTCGTATCTTGCTGCATAGGGCAGGAACCGGTCACCCTCGTAAATCGTCGCGCCCGGGGGGATCTCTTCAGGCTTGGGTTTGCGGTAGCGCTCGGTAAGCTCGAGGTACAACATATTCTCTTTGGCATCATACTTGATGCCCCGGATGTAACACGCGCCTCTCAGAAAGTCGATGATCTCGGTGCCTGCGTCCCAGGTGCTGCCGTTGTCACTGCTGCGGTGAAACTTCAGGGGAGAGTTAATGGAGGCCCCGCCAAATCGGTAGAACAGGAGGATATCGCCGTTAGCAAGCTGCACCGGGTTAGGATATGTCGCCCTGCTGCCGATTTCCTTGCCCAGCCGCCAGCGCGTGATCTGCTCCGGATAGAGGCTGCGGGCATACTTAACCGCATCCCCGTGACAGCCATAGAACAGGTGCAGGTAACCATTGCGGGTAACGAGCAATTCCGGAGCATTATGCCCGTCATTGAACCGCAGGTCATCCACCTGCACCGGCTCAGCCCAGCGCTTGGTGTCGTGGTCGTAATAGGTGACCATGGCGTAGAACTCGTCGCTCATGTACGCCACGTAGGTGCGGTTGTGTTCACCCGAGAAGAAGAACGCCTGCGAAGGGGCATTGTTACTGGACAATGTACCCTGCAGCGAGTCATCAGCGAAGTATTTGGGACTATCCCCGAGTATGGTGGTGGCGCTGAGCAGCAGCACCATTGCTGCCAGGCTCAACCGGCACAATGACCGTATTTTCATTTTCTTTACTACCTTTCCTGGATTCGTGTGATAGTGTTCAGTTGCCTAAATGAGCGCACTGTCGCTTGTGCATCTCGGGCCGGCCTCGCTGCGCTCGACACGGCCCCTCCGACGGCCTACTTCACCCCTATAACAAGATTCTCGGAGGGGCCTGTCGTAGGAAGTTTCGCAACGCGAAGCTTCCAAGGC
>CAYNMY010000345.1:0-3292 GCA_964398275.1 uncultured Armatimonadia bacterium
ATGGGGTACCGGCTGCTATATCAATCCCGTATCGCCGGAGGATGCCGCGGAGTATCTGGGTAAGGACTCCCAGCCAGCCAGGAACGACCAACCATGACCGACCAGCAATTCCCAGCCTGCGAAAGCTTCTTCGAGTGCATCGTGGCGAACTTGCCGGCGCGCATGCTGGTGATTGATGATGACCTGAAAATCATCTACGCCAACCCCACCTACTGCGCGACGCGTGGGCTGAACGCCGAGGAAGTGCAGGGCTGCAGCATTGAAGAGTTTTTTCCGGCCTCGCTGGTGGTCGAGGCGCAACTCGGGGATGCAATCCGCAGGACCTTGGCCGACGGGCACCACACCAGATGGTCCGGCTACCGCCAGCCGACGCCTGATCACGGCGAACGGATCATTGACATTCGCCTGGATCCCTGCGGGTACGCTGACCAGCGCCTGGTACTGCTGAGCATCGAGGACGTAACCGAGCGGCATCGGCAACTGTACGAGCGCAACATGCTCCAGCAGATCAGCCACGCTATGCTGGGCATAACCGCCCTGCCCCGGCTGCTGCACGCCATCCTGACGGGCATAACTGCCGGGGGCGCAGCCGGATTAGGTTTCAATCGGGCCATCCTTATGCTGGCCGACGAGCAAGCCGGCATGCTCAAGGCCGAAATGGCGGTGGGGCCACGCGATGCCCAGCAGGCTGCGGAGATCTGGTCGCGAATCAGCCACAGATACCAGACGCTGCACGACTTTCTGACGGAAGAGGACGAAGCGGTCGAGCTGGAGGAGCAACCCTTGTATGACTTGGTCCAGCAACTGCATTTCCCGCTGGATAAGACTGACGTTTTGCCGATGGCAGCAGTGGCCCGGGGCGAGACAGTCCACGTAAGAGACGCCCGCAATGACCCGGAGGTGAGCGAGGAGCTCTACGAGTTGCTGGAGGCTGACGAGTTTGTGGTCGCGCCCATGTTGATTGAACGCCAGACCATCGGGGTGGCCCTGGCCGACAATTTTGTCACGGGAGGGCCGATCTCGGAAGCAGACGTGCAGCTCCTCAATACGCTGGCTAACCAGGCCGCGTTGGCCATTGATCGTGCCCGCGCTTACGAGGAAATCCACCGCCGCGCCGAGGAACTCGAAGACGCTTACAAGAAGTTGGCGGCAGCGCAGAAGGAGAAGATCGAAGCGGAGAAACTGGCGACTATCGGGGAGGTCACGGCGATTGTCGCGCATGAGATCAGGAACCCGCTGTCAACGATCGGGGGCTTTGCCCGATCCATAAACCGCAGTCCCGACGAGGGCACACGCAGCCGGCGCAATTCGCAAATAATCATTGATGAGGTGGAGCGTCTGGAGGAGATCCTGCAACACCTGCTGGACTTCACCAAACCACCTTATAGCGAGCTGGTGCTCAACCGGCTGGAGGCGCTGATTGATTACGCCCTGCAGATGACCGAGAACCTGGCCGAGGACGCGGGCGTCACCGTCCGTGTCAGCATTGAGGAGGATTTGCCCGAGGTCTTCCTCGACTACAAGCAGTGCCAGCAGGTAGTAGTCAACCTGATGCGCAACGCCCTCGAAGCGATGCCCGAGGGCGGCTCGCTGACGATCGGGGCGCGCCGCGCCGATGGCCGAGTCAAGCTGTACATTTCCGACACCGGCAAGGGGATAAGCCCGGAGCACATTGACGAGATTTTCGACATCTTCTACACCACCAAGCCCTCGGGTACCGGCCTGGGGCTGGCGCTGACCCAGAAGATCGTCCAGCAGCACGGCGCGGAGATGAAGGTAACTACCAAAGAGGGCGAAGGCAGTACCTTTGCGATTGAATTCCCCATTCCCAGCGAGCAGGATCAGACCAAAGAATAGCGGGAGCCAGCCGTTGAGGAGCTTTCCTAGGGAGGAGCGCAGTATGCCCAAGATTCTTGTCATTGATGACGACGAGCACCAGCGCCTACTGTACCAGGAGGAACTGGAACTGGAGGGTTATGACGTGGTGTTGGCGGCGAGCGGGCAGGAGGCCGTCGAGCTGGTGGCCGACCAGCCTATTGATTGTGTCGTCCTGGACATCGCTATGCCCGGCATGGACGGCATAGAAACGCTGGGCAAGATCCTGGACATCAATCGGCAGCTTCCGGTCATCCTGCACACCGCCTACTCCAGCTACAAGGATGATTTTATGACTTGGGCGGCGGAAGCCTATGTCATCAAGTCATCAGACCTCACCGGCCTCAAGAAGCATATCAAGGAGGCCCTGGAGCAGAGCCAGTCTGCTGACTCGGAGGCACAGGCCTAAATGGACCAATCGGGGGGGGCAGGTTCAACAAGCGAAGCGGTGGCAATGATCCTGGCCGGCGGCCAGGGCCAGCGGCTCTACCCACTTACGCGCCGGCGGGCCAAGCCAGCCATCCGCTTTGCCGCCAGCTATCGCATGATTGACTTTACCCTCAGCAACTGCGTCAATTCCAACCTCAAGCGCGTTCACCTGCTCACTCAGTATGCCGCCACCTCCCTGCACCGCCACATTCAACAGGGCTGGTCGAGCATGTTCGTGGCCGAACTGGGTGAGTTCATTGACACGGTCCCGCCCCAGAAGCTCTTCGCTGACCGTTGGTACGCGGCCACTGCCGACGCCATCTACCAGAACTTGTTCATGCTCCAGGAAGAACGACCGCCGTGGGTATTCGTCCTCTCCGGCGACCACGCCTACAAGATGGACTATGCCACCATGCTGGCCGCCCACCTGGACAGCGGGGCACAACTGCCCATCGCCTGCCGCCCGCTCCCACGCGAGCAGGGCACCGCGCTTGGGGTGGGCGAGGCCGCCGCAGCGGGGTCCATTGTCGGGTTCGAGGAAAAGCCCGCCGCTCCGAAGCCCATGCCCGGCAAGCCGGACTTTTCGCTGGTCTCGATGGGCGTTTATCTGTGGAACACCGCTGACCTGGCCCGGCAGGTCGCCCGGGATGCCACCACCGCCAGCGGCCACGATTTCGGCCGCGATATCGTGCCGCACATGGTAGCAGAGCGCCTGGCGGTCTACGCCTTCGACTTCCGCGACCCCGCTACCGGACGCCCCGCCTACTGGCGCGACATCGGAACAGTGGACAGCTACTGGCAAACCAATATGGATCTGACCGGGCCTCTCCCCGCGCTTACCCTGTACGCCGACCAGTGGCCAATCTACACCCATCGCGCCCAGTATCCCGCGGTCAAGCCCCCGCATGACCAGCAGCAGGCCGACCTCGAAGCGTGCCTGATCGCCGCCGGCTGCATAATCTCCGGCGCGCGGGTGCGCCGCTCGCTG
>CAYNMY010000346.1:0-3292 GCA_964398275.1 uncultured Armatimonadia bacterium
TGCCGATCAACGCCACGATGCCCGCCAGGCGAAAGCACGCACTGGACGTGCCCTACGAGACGACCCAGCCGGGCCAATACCGCGTTGAGGTCTTCGTTCAGGCTCCCGCGCAAAGGCAAACCATACTGGCGGCGGTGTTCGGTGCCCAGGTCTACAGTGCCGGGCTGAACAGTTCCATCTATCCCATCGAAGCCGACGAGAACCGGCTCTACGTGGCTAAGGGCACCGTCCAGCACTTCTTCTTCGTATCGGCTAATCACTCGGAGAAGACGTACGATAACTACGGCTTCGTGCTGGAATTGCCTGAGGGCGTCGAGGTCATCCAGGCCAGCAGCGATTACGGGTGGCAGTATATTCAGCCCACGCTGGCCGGGACGCAGCGCGTTGAGCGTGACGGTCAGAAGCTGGTGAAGTGGACCTGGGAGGCGGGCCAGGCGCTGGGCAAGCGCGAGATCGGCAAGATACGCTTCTTCCAGAGCTGGTGCGGGGCGCTGATTCCGCCCGACGACCTGCCCGAGGGCACCCACAAGTTCTACTTCTACATAGAGGCCGGGGAGGAACGTGAGCCAGCGCACGCCGGGGAGCTGATCGTGTTGCCGGAGCTGCGGGGGAGCCAGCCCCAGGAGATCATCATCGGGATGGATGCATGGACGCTGAGCCCCACGCTGGCGTTCTTCACCGGTTTGATTGAGACATACCGCAAGTGCGGCATCAATCTGATGATGAGCCATATACAGGCCAAGACCGACGAATACGCCCAGGTAGTACGGGCCGCGGGCATGCGTCCGTGGGAAAGCATGTTCTGGTTCTGGAAGAATGGCGCATATCTGAAGGAGCACCCGGAGCAGGTAGCCATCAACTTCGAGGGCGAACCCGCCGAGGGCGTCGTGTGTCCCGAGATACTAGCCTCCGAAGAGACCGACGCCATCGCCGGTCTGATGGAGAGGCTGGTCGAACGAGCGCAGGCGGGCCGGCTGGACGGCACGTGGTGGGACCTGGAAGGGCCGAATGTCTTCAGTATGTGCTTCTGCCCCAGGTGCCTGCAGGCATTCCGCGAGTTGGCCGACATCGCGCCCGACGAGGAATTGACCCCGATCAAGATACAGGCCAAGTATCCTGACCAATGGACGGACTTCGCCTGCGGGCAAAGCGCCCGGATCGCCGCGCGGATGCGCTCGTACGCCCGGGCGGCGGGGGTAGACTGGAAGCTGGCGGCATACTCGGGGGTGCAGAGTGGCCACACGCGCCGCTCGTACCGCGTGGACTGGACTACCCTGTCCCCGCATATTGATGTGGCGTCGCCCAGCTTCTACTCGTTCAGCGCCGGTGCGCTGGGCAGCACCTTCACCCGGGGCGTCACCAACGCCGTTGAGGTGGTGAGAGGGGTCAGCGACATTCCGGTCTGGACCCCGCTCAGTACCGGATTTGGGCGGGAGTATACCTTCCTCAGCGACGGCCAGGTCACCAGAATGCAGATCATCAAATCAATTGCCTTCGGCGCGGACGGGACCATCCAGTGGTGGTGGGGGCCGACGGATGGTCGGCACTACGCCGCGTACGCCGAGGCTACCGCGCTCATCGCCGAACTTGAAGAATACTTCACGAAGGGCGAGATGCAGCCGCAGATCCTGTCGGGCGATGAGGTACCCGGCACCTCGCGCGTGGCCTGGCAACTCCAGGACAAGGCGCTGGTGATGTTCTTCAACGATGGGACCAGCGGGCCGGTTACGGTCACGGCTCAGGTGCCCGAGGGGTGCCATGTGCTCAAGCGCGACGGCAGGGCCAGTTCCCGCCTGTTGGGCAACGCGCTGACGATGGAGGTCGAGCCGCTTAACTGCCGGTGGGTAATACTGACGCTGCCAGTTTCGTAATGCTCATCCGGCAGGGAGGCTCTCTTTATGACTGCTGGAGTGATTCTGCGGCTATCTGCTCCAGCGTGCGGCCGGTGAGGACTGACTGGGGCTGGGTGCTAACCGGATTGCGGCGGGCATCAGCCTCTTCATCTTTCATCTTGATGAGCAGCCAGCGGCTATCCTCTCCCCTACCCGTCCGGACCAGCGCATAGCCGCCCCGGAGCTTGTGACCCTCCAGCCATACCGCCACGAGGCCGCTGGCCAGCGCGTCAGCCATTGACATTGGCTCGTAGTCAGGGTCTTCTTCCTTCAGGTTGCGGTACGTGCCGGTGTCCCAGACCAGAACCGTGCCGCCGCCATACTCGCCCTCGGGTATAGTACCCTCGAAATCGGCGTAGTCGAGCGGATGGTCCTCGACAGCTACAGCCAGACGCTTGACGCGCGGGTCGGTCGAGGGCCCCCTGGGGACGGCCCACGACTTGAGCACCCCGTCCACCTCCAGGCGGAAATCGTAGTGCAGGGTGCGAGCGTCGTGCTTCTGAATGACGAAGAGCGGCTTGTCGCCAGCCCCCGTGCCCCCGCCAGCGGGTTCGTTCGTCTTGCCAAATTCACGTCGGCGCATCGCTCGTCCTCCCTTCCGCAGACCGCATTGTACCACCTCCGCACACCCCGCTCAAGCGCTGCACCCAGTTGAGGCGTCGGGCAGGAACCGACAGATGGATCGCCTGGGCTTGACATAAGTTAGCAATTTAGCTAAACTGCTAATAACACGAGCACGAGCTAACTGACAGAAGCGAGTGACCACAACATGAATACCAGAGCGTATGAACTGCGAGCGGAAGTGCTCAAGGCGATGGCGCATCCCGCGCGATTGATGATGGTTGAGGCGCTGGCGGAGGGCGAAAAGTGCGTCTGCGAATTGCAGAAGCTGGTGGGGTCGGCCATGCCCACAGTCTCGCGGCATCTGGCGCAGATGAAAAGCGCGGGCATTATTGCCAGCCGGCGGGACGGCAACAAAATGTACTACCGTCTGCTCGTGCCGTGTCTCACAAACGTTTTTCCATGTATTGACGAAGCGCTGGGCGCAGAGCGGGCTTGACTTCTCACATGGCACCCAGACCTGTACCGGCATAGGCGGCTTCCCGCAATACTAAGAGGACTTGATATGTCTGAACGAACGAAGTTCTTGATCATAGTAGCAGTGTTTCTGGCTGCGTATTTCATCCCGCTGCAGCATCCCCGCGTGCAGTCTGCTCTGGCGGACATGCTCGTTATGCTGCAAGACTACGCGCAGAAACATGTGCTTTTCTGTCTGGTGCCCGCTTTTTTCATTGCCGGAGCCATTGCCGTGTTCATCAGCCGGGCATCGGTGATGAGATACTTAGGGCCCAAGGCGAAAAAGGTCCTGGCCTACAGTGTGGCCTCAGTGTCTGGCACGA
>CAYNMY010000347.1:0-3281 GCA_964398275.1 uncultured Armatimonadia bacterium
AGCCTTGCTGCCCGCGTCACAGATGGCCCGGTCGGGCGCAGGTGTGCTGACTACCGTGGACAGGACGGTTGCCGCCACGTCGGCCTCGGTGCAGGAGCCCAAATCAATCTGGTTGCGGTCGTTGAGGCAGTAAGTCCCCGGGCGGACCTCGGTCAGCCCGCAGTCAGCCCGGTAGCGCCCGGCTGTTGGAGTGCATCCGCCACTGATTACCTCAATGTCAAAGCCCGCGCGGCGCAGCCCGTGCGCCTGCTCGGCCAGCAAGGCGGCCTCCTGGGCGGCGTATGTGGCGAAGGCCTCCGCACCGCGCAGCGCGTAGGCAGGGCCGGCGTAGGCAAATATGCCCCCAATGCGCAATCCCGGTAGATCAGCCACCTGTTCGGCCAGTGCTACCAGGTGCTCGGGCTCGACGCCGCAGCGCCCGGCGCCACAGTCCACTTCGGGGATCACATCAATTGCTTTGCTGGCACCGGCGAATGTCTCCGCAAGCTCCTGTGCTCCCGGCAAGCTGTCCACCGCCACCGCCAACCGGGCCACGCTGCGCGCTAGCCCCAGCAGCCGCTGCAGCTTGAGCCGACCGATGATCTGGTTGGCGATGAAGATATCATCAATCCCCGCCGCAGCGAAAACTTCGGCCTCGCTGACCTTGGCGGCAGTCACCCCGCAGGCCCCGGCGCGCATCTGCAGGTGCGCTATCTGCGCAGTCTTATGTGCTTTGACATGGGGCCGCATACGCAGGCCCGCCTGGTCGGTGGCATGCTGAATGCGCTCGATATTGGCAGTAAGCACGTCCCAGTCCACCAGTAGACAGGGCGTGTCCAGGTCAAAGATAGAACGGCCGAGGCAGGCGGATTTATCCATTGTGTTCTCCCTGTTGCGGATTGCTACTGCTCCCAGGTGATGACGGAACCCGCCGTGGCCCAAGCCCGGGGAGCGACTGAATCGTAGCGGACGGGATCGAACGGCTCGAATCCGCTAGTGCTGCACTAGCCCCGAGCCACCTGGGTCTGGCCCACTTCCGCATTCCTCTGGTTTAACCGGCGCCAGGCCATGCTGACCTCCAACTGGTATACTTCTGCACTGGACTTGCTTTCTCCTACCCAAGCTCTGTTCTGCACGGCTTTTCACGACCCCTGGCAGTCTCAGCCAACTGGTTTAGCTATTTGAACTTGCCAATCGTCTGTGTGTATCTTCGAGGTTCCTGCAAACAGAGCGTTGGTACAGGCAGGAGCTTACGGCAGATTCGAAGAATATCCGACGAGCAGAAGGCAAATGGGGAATGCCGGTTAGTCCTTCATGAGAGGCGTGGCAATGACTGTGCGAATCAGCCTCAGTGGAGCAGTCGCGTTGTGTTGTCTGATCTTGAGTCCCTCAGTAGCCACCGCTGGGGAGATTATGCTGGTCCAGGACGGCCAGGCGGCGGTGGTGGTGGTGGTGCCTGCCCAGCCGCTGGACAATGAGCTCTTCGCCGCCGAGGAGTTGAGCCTCTATCTCGGGAAGATGACGGGCCTGATGCAGCCACTGGACTTTACGGGCATGAGTTCCACCGAACGGTTTCTGTGGCGCAACCGGACGGAGGAAAGCCTGGTGCCCGTGGTTACCGCCGGCGAGGAGAGGCCCGATAACTTTCATTTCTACGTTGGTCGCTGTGGCGGTGGGCAACAACTGCTGGACTCGGCTGGCGAGATGGCGCAGAATGAATTCCTGATTCGGGGGCGGCTGAGCGAGAAGGCGATCAACATCGTGGGCTTGGACGTGGACTGGGACCCCGACAGCCCCCAGGGCTATCACGACCACTCCCACCGCGCCCGGTGCACCTACAGCCCCAGAGAAGGGCGCTACTGGAAGATCAGCTTCGAGCGTAGCCGGGGCACGATGCGCGGCGTCTATACCTTCCTGGAGGACTACTGCGGCATCCGCTGGTATATGATGACCGAACTGGGCGAAGTGGTGCCGGAGGCAACTTCAATCACAGTCCCTGACCGCCTAGACGTGCGCAGGAAGCCTGACTTTGTTACGCGCATGGCCGGGCGCTATCCCTGGACGGCTGGGGGCTGGTGGGGTGAGCACGGCGTCTGGATGCACCGGGTCGGCGGCGGCACCACGCGCGATGCGACCTGGGCCAACCACACATTTCAGGGAATTGCCAAGAAGCTGCGGGATGAGGGCGGCCACCCTGAGTTTTTCGCCGATGTCGGCGAGGGCAAGCGCAGCAACGAGTACCTCTGCTTTACGGCGCCCGGGCTGGCCGACTACATCGCCGAGTATGTTATCGAGGAGTTCGAAAAGCGCAACCTCATTGATGGCGCCTCCGGCCCAGTGATGCCGTGGGACGGCTATCGCGCCAACCGTATGTGCAAGTGCGAGCGCTGCCGGCCGTATGTCGAGATGGGTAAGAAACAAGCGGAAGTGACCGCCCAACGGCGCGAGGCCGGGCTGGGGACCTATTGGTTTATGAACGAATGCGGCGACTACGTCTGGCGACTCTTCGTCAAGGTGGCCAATATCCTGAAGGGCAAGGCCCCGCAAATCCGGGTCACCAACTGTGCGTACGGCTCGTACTGCCTGCCGCCGCAGGGCGTAACGTTCCCCGACAACGTGGGCATCCAGATCGCCCTGGACTGGCCCGCTACTGAGAGCGAGCAGCAGCGGACACTCCACCGCATTGACGAGTGGGCCAAGCGCGTGGACCACCTGGTCACCTGGGAATACGGCTGTCACCATATCTGGTTTAACCCCGAGGCGGTTATCTGGCCGCACGGAATGGTCCAGCATATTCGGGAATACAAGAAGCGCGGCCTCGAAGGCGTTAGCATGGAGACGGAGATTGGCAGCTATCCCCAGACCGGCCAATACCAGGCCATGGATCATATCAACCACTACGTGCAGATCAAGTTCCTGCTGGACGCTGACCAGGACCTCGACCAGATGCTCAACGAATACTATGACAAGTTCTACGGCCCGGCTGCGGCGACGATGAAGAGGTTCTACGAGCGGCAGATGCGCCAGTGGGATCGCGGGTTAGCCTACCGTGACCCCCGGGTCAACAACTACGAGTATGTGGGCGAGCTTATGAGCATGCTGAACCACGCCCGCAGGAAAGCAGAAGACGACAGCGTCTATGCCCAGCGGCTGGATGCGGTAATCTACGACTACATGCCCTGGTATACCCGCCAGAAGCAGATGGCCGAGCCCGAGGCCCTCGAGATCAGGACAGTCAGTGAAGCGCCGGTGATAGATGGTGACCTGGCCGACGCGGTGTGGGGCGATAAGCCCAAAGTGGA
>CAYNMY010000348.1:0-3274 GCA_964398275.1 uncultured Armatimonadia bacterium
TAGCAGTTCTGGTCGGTCTCGCCGTGGCAATCTTCGGGGTTATCTCCGTGCGACAACCACGGGGAACCGAAGAGACGGCTGAGCTGCCGGAAGCGAAACCGCCCGCACCAGGCGAAACGATAAGTGAGCTTCAGGATTTGACCATAGAGGGCGGAGAAGTAACGAAAAAAGACGCCGACGGCAATATCATATGGCGTCTGGCGGCGGCGGGCAAGTTCGATCATGACCGCCAGACGCAGACTATGCAGGCAGAGAACGTTCAATTTGAGTTGATGCGCCCGGGCCATCAGCCGCTGATGGTCGAGGCGCCAAAACTCCTGGCCAATTACCCGCAGCGCACCATCCGGTTCTCGCAGGGCGTGCGGGCCTATACGGCGGACAGTTCGCAAAGCTTCGAGATGTCCGAGCTGATCTACCAGACCGACACCGGCAAGCTCATCGCGGAAGGCGAGGTGCGGTTTCGCTACGGCGGGTACGAGGCGACTGCCCGCCGGCTGGTCATTGACAGCCGCGCTGAGGAAGTTCGCATGAGTGGCGGAGTGCACGCCCGATTGTCCGGCGGATAATCAGCCAATTAGAGAGACTTGGGAGGGGAGCAATATGAGATTCTGCTCGATCTGTGTTTGGCTTCTGATAACTGTGGCATTGGTCACAGTACTGGTAGCGACCCTGTCCGGCCAGGCAGCCCGGATGACAACTCGCACTGCCGATCTGCAGGGCGACGATATGACGCTCTATCTAAAGACCAATCAGTTCGTCTTCACGGGCCACTGCAAGCTCATTATCACCGGGCCCTATCAGGCGACTATGACCTCGGCGAAGATGACCTTCAAGCTGTCCTCGGGCGCTGACGACATCGAGCAGCTCGCCACGCACGGCCCCACCGATTTTTCGGTGGTCACTCAGCCCGATGAGGAGGGGAACCGTTACCAGATAACGGCCACGTCCCGCCAGGGCGCGACCTATTCAGGCAAGCAGCAGAAGGTCGTCCTCAGCGGTGGAGCCACCGCCGATATCGTCACCCTGCCCGAGGGGCCCGACTCCCAGCGGGCCCACATCACCGGCGAGACCATCACAGCCGATCTGAAGACCAGCGTTATCAGCGTAAACAAGGCGCACTTGCGGGTGGAAACACCCTTGGAAGGCGAGCAGCAATAATGGACCGGATAGCGGATAACTACCATGTCACTGATTGCTGAAGGACTGGTCAAATCATACGGTGGCCGCCGGGTCGTGGATGGCGTAGACATCCGGGTTGACCGCGGCGAGATCGTCGGGCTGCTCGGCCCCAATGGCGCGGGTAAGACCACCAGTTTCTACATGATTCTGGGGCTGGTGCGGGCCGATGCCGGACAGGTCCTGCTGGACGGCGATGACCTCGCCGCCGTACCGATGCACCAGCGCTGCCGCCGCGGGCTGGGCTACCTGGCCCAGGAGCCCTCCGTCTTCCGCAAGCTCTCGGTGCGCGATAACCTGATGCTGATCCTCGAGCTTCAGCCGATGACACCGGCCCAGCGCAATGAACGTGCCGACGGGCTGATGGCGAAGCTGGGCATCAGCCACCTGGCCGGCCAGCTCGGGCAGGTCCTTTCCGGCGGCGAGCGGCGCCGCGTGGAGATCGCGCGCGCCCTGTGCACGTCCCCCTCGTTCATCCTGCTCGACGAGCCGTTTACGGGCGTGGACCCGATTGCCATTGACGACATCCGCCAGATCGTCGCCGACCTGCAATCCGAGCAGATGGGCATTCTCATCACCGACCACAATGTGCGGGAGACCCTCGGGATCACCGACCGGGCTTATATCATATCCGAGGGCAAAATCCGCACCGAGGGACCGTCGGAGGACTTGCCCAACGATCCGATCGCCCGCAAATACTACCTGGGTGAACGATTCCGGATGTAGGCTCGGTTATTGCTCAGTAGGACAGGCGTCCTCGGGCTGAGCGTGCCGGAGCCTCGCCCTGTCAATCAATGCTGTGGGAGGGGCACCCTTGCCCCGACCGTCGTTGCCGTTCACTGTTTACTGGGGATGACACTGTCCACTATACTCGTGAAGGCATCAAATCTTGCCCAAGCTAGACCGCTACATCTTACGCGAAATGGTCGGGCCGTTCGTCTTTGGCGTGGGGGCCTTCCTCATCGTGCTGGTCAGTATCGACCTACTGTATGATGCGCTGAGGCTGGTTGTCCGTCAGGGCTATCCGGCTGGCCCGGTCGCCCGCATTTTTCCTGTATCGTATGCCCCAGACCATCACCCTGACCCTGCCGATGGCCACGATGTTCGGCGCGTTGATGGCTATCGGCCGACTGAGCAGCGACGGCGAGGTCGAGGCGATGCGGGCCGGCGGCGTATCGTTCCTCCGTCTGGCGGCGCCGGTTTTCATGGCGGGCCTGCTCATATCCGGGTTTTCGCTGGCACTCAACGAGGGGGTTGTCCCGCCGGCCAATGCTGCGTCCAACCGCCTGCTGAGGGAGCTGGCCCAGGAAACGCTCGCCCGGCAGGACTACCTGGTGCTGTGGCTGCCCGACGACCGGAAGCCGAGGATACTGCTTCGTGCCGACCACTTCGACGTGCAACAGAGCATGCTGCACAACATATGGATTGGCGAATTCCGTGACGACAGATTCTGGGGCTTCTACCAAGCCGAAACCGCGCTCTGGCAGAACACAACGATAATCATGAAAAACGCTATCCACTATACCTACCTGGCGGACGGCGAGCGGCGCGAGGAAAGGGGGCTGAGCTTGGCATACGAAATCGGGAAGGCTCCCTGGCAGGTCGAAAGTATGAGCAAGGACCCCGAGGATATGACTTTGGCCGAACTGCGGCGGGATATCGGGCGCACGCGACAGCTCCCCGCACCAGCCCGCAAGCAGCTCCCGGAACTGGTTGAGTACTACAATATGCGCCTGGCCCTACCGTGGAGCGCGCTGGGCTTTGCCCTGATTGCTGCGCCTCTGGCCCTGCGGCCCAAGCGCACGACCACCGGCGTCGGTCTGGGCATTTCCCTGGCCATCATTCTGGCCTACTACATCATCTTCAACACCTTGCGCGTGGTCGGCGAGCAGGGCGCGCTGCCGCCGGCGCTGGCCGCCTGGCTGCCCAACCTGATCCTCTACAGCGTCGGCCTGGGCCTACTGGTGGACGCGACGCGCTGATAGGCAGTACTAACCTGGATTATTCACGTAGCGAAACAATACACATGTCCAAGAGAGCCGTAAGGTGCCGTACACTGGACAAACCTCAATTCACGGCCTTCTACGAATAACGACAC
>CAYNMY010000349.1:0-3258 GCA_964398275.1 uncultured Armatimonadia bacterium
AAGTATAGACGTAGCAGCGTGCCATGTCAAGATAGCCGCCACTTTCGCTGGGTCGTTCAAGAGACACAACGCCGAAAGCAGGGCCGGCCCAGCCCACTGTGCCAGGTTCGTCACGGCACCCCAACGTCGCTCTTGGAGGAAGGTCACCAGCGCCAGCTTGACGAAATTTCGTCCGAGCGTCTTGTGCCGAATCCGGGGACCCGCTTCGCCCAAAAGACGTCTCTATTCGAATGCGATAATACTTGCTACCTGCCGCGTTATGTCTACTCGTTCAGTGCCTGGGAGGTCTGCTTACTATGCCTGCAAGCGGAAAAGCCGAGCAATGTCCTCAGCAGCTCTGGGAGTACCATGACTACCCCGATGAGCTGTTCTTCACCCAGCTTCTCAATCTCGACTACGCCGGTCTAGAGCAGGTGCGTGAGTCGGCCCAGACGCAGGACTGGGCCCGAGCGGGCGCGGCCCTGCTCGACTACTACCGCCAGCGCCAGCAGCCCAGCCTGGCGCCTCCGCTCGAAGTGACGACGGGGGGATATAGCCAGGAAACAGCCGAACGAGCTTTACAGCACGAGTTCACCGTATTGAATTACGTCATGAAGTGCGGTAAGCAAATCAACTGGCGAGACCGCGATTTTGAGGGTGGATTCTGTATCGGTCATTTCAACCGCATGACGTTCCTGCGCGATCTGGCCGGGACCTACCGTGAAACCGGCGACGAGAAATACGCTATCGCAATCCTGGACTTGCTCGACCAGTGGATCGACAATGTGCCAGTGGTGAACCCCAAGCAGATGAGTTTTCTTGATTTGAAAGCCAGCGGCTGGAATCCAATCGATGTTGCCGACCGGGCAATGCACAGTTGGCCGCCGGCGATTCTCGCGGCGCTGGGCTCTGAGCAAATGACGCCCAAGCTGCTTGCGAAGATACTCAAGAGCATCATTCAGCAGATCGAGTTCCTCACCGAGCATCATGTTAAGGTAGCCAACCACTGCACTTTTGAGGTCGGCAACATTTTCATGGCTGGGATTCTGTGGCCCGAGGTGAGTCTGGCCGAGGACTGGCGCGAGTACGGCCTCCGCTGGCTCAAGAAGCAGGCCAATAGTGAGCATTACGCCGACGGCTTCACCGTCGAGATGTCCACCGGCTACCAGGCGGCCTTTCGACTACTGTACGAACCGTATGAATTCGCCCGTCACAATGGCTACACCGATCTGTTTGCGCAGGACTGGCTGGATGTCGTCCACAAGGGCTATCGCGTCTTTATGTATCTGCGCAAGCCCAGTGGCCTGAATCCGCGCTACAACGACGGGCTGGGACGCGACTGGGGGACAGTCATTCTCGAGGGCGGGGAGGTCTTTGACGACATGGAGCTGCTCTGGGTCGGCTCTGGCGGCAGGCGTGGAGCCGAGCCCGTGGAGACCTCCTATTTCTTCCCTCACGCTCGCTACGCGATAATGCGCAGCGGCTGGGGCCCCGACGATGACTACCTGATTATGGACTGCGGCCCTTACGGCACCAATCACCGCAATCCGAATCAACTGGCCGTCGAGGTCTGTGCCCGGGGCAAGAACCTGATTGAGAACCCGGGCTACTGGCGGCGCACAACCAGCTTCCCGGCGCCGTGGTTCCCGATGGCCCGCTGGTACGGGCAGGATTCGCGCTCTCAGTCCACACTGAACCCGGTCGGTACCAGCCAGATCGGCGGCGACGCCGACGGCTATATGGTCGTCCACCCCGACTTCGACTACGCTGTGGGCTGGTACGAGCAGGGCTACGTGGACATAGACGACGCTACCCATACCCGCAAAGACAAGCAGCATATCGGCCTGCGCCACACGCGGCGGGTCTTTTACCTGACCGGGGAATACTGGAGCGTCCTGGACAGCCTGGACGGGGAGGGAGAGTACCCCGTCGAGCTGCACTGGCACTTCCTGCCCGGCGCTGCTGGCCTCGATGAGGTCACCAAGGAGTGCTGGGCGGAGCAGGAGGGGGTGCGCCTGTTCCTGCGCCCGGCATACCCGGCTAACCTCTCCGTGCGGCTGGCTGAAGGCCAGGAGAATCCCCACGCCGGCTGGTGGTCACCGTGGCAGGAGGAACATCGGCATGAGAGCCTGCCTGCGCCTGAGGCGATAATGCAGCGCGGAGGCGAGCTGCCGGTGAACTTCGCCACACTGCTCTGCGCACCAGAGGGCAACGAGGGCGGCCCGCAGATTGCGTCGGCCAAACTCGAGGGCCAGGCCACCGGCGCGCTCACCATCGAGCACGAAGCCGGCACCGATTATCTGCAGGTTGCGGATGGTCGCGACAAGAATGTCGCTCCTACCGAATCGGGCGTGAACAGTGCTGCGCATTCGCAGAATCTGGGCGGCCTGCAGGCGGAAGCGGAACTGATCTTCGTCCGCGTAGATGCCCAGGGCGAGCCTACCCAAGCGCTCCTGGCCCGGCCCAGGCGCATCTCGTGGCGAGGGCAAGAACTCTGGCAGAGCGACGAGCCCCCGGATACGCTGGCCCTGCACTGGGCAGACGGACAACCTCGGGTGAAAGAGTAGGACCGGGGCTGCACTCCATACAGCATACCCAAGCAATACTCAGGCCAAATCGCTACAGACTGCGCAGGAAGGCAACAGCCTTTTGGATGTCAGCTTCGGGGTTATCCCCCACCTCGCGCTCGAGGGCTAAGTAGCCGTCGTAGCCGGCTTCGCGCAGGTAGCCGACGTAACGCGGCCAGTCCACCCAGCCTTCGCCCAGCGGAACCTCCTGACCAGTGCCATCCGGATGCACCAGCGCGTCCTTGGCGTGAGTATGGACGATGACATCAGCTAACGCCTTGGCCCCTTCGTTGGGCTGAAACTTCTCGATCCACTTATCCTCGTCATAAGCTTCGCCAAGCTTCTGGCAGAAGAGCGGGGGCCACAGGATCATATTAGCCGGGTCCCAGTTGACCCGGATAGCCTCACTGCCCACCTCGGTTATCAGCCGGCGCAGCACATACGGCGGCTCCGGGCCGGTCTCAATGGCCAGGCACGCCCCCACTTTCTCCCCATGTTCGGCGAGCTGCGCCATCGCGTCCACAGTCCGCCCCCAGCCCGGATCGGCGGTGTCTTCCGGCATAATCCCCACGTGCGCCTGCCAAATCCTGCACTCCAGGTCCGCGGCCAACTCCAGGAGCTGCTTACCCCACGCGATATTCTCCGTCCAGCCTTCTGCTTCCGTGAGGTCCACCTGACCACCCCAGCAGGAGATGGCTGAGATCTCCAGGCC
>CAYNMY010000350.1:0-3252 GCA_964398275.1 uncultured Armatimonadia bacterium
GCGCCCGGCCTACGAGTTGCCCGAGAAAGCCACCGAAAGCTACTGGGACGAGTTCTTTGTTGACCTGCTGATGAACTACCTGCCGCTGCTGGGCCTGCTGGGCGGGATTGTCGCGGCGATCGTGCTGGGCGCGGGCGGGCAGGTTGTCGCCGGCGTCGGCGCGGCCCTGCTGGGCCTGGGTATGGGGCTGCTGGGCCGGACGCTGTTCGCGTACCCCAAGTACGGATTCGCCCCCAGAGGCATTGCGGACTTGATCGGAGAGGTGAAGGCCTCGCGGATCCGCTCGGTACCGGCCAGCATCGAGGGCCGAATTATCGGCCGCGGCATTCCCGGGCTGTACTGGAGCGAGGACCTGGTGTTGCAGGACGACAGCGGCTTTATTACGCTCGACTACCGCCAGCCGCTGGGCATGCTCGAACTGCTCTTCGGGCTGTTCCGCGCCGAGAGCTTCGTCGGCCAGCGGGTGCGGGTGGAGGGCTGGTACCGACGCTACCCGCGGCCCTACCTGGAACTGTGGAAGCTGTACGCGCCCGACGGCACTACCCAGACCTCGCATAACTGGGCGGTCACCTTCTGGGGCAGCCTGCTGCTGACCTTCATCGGGCTGCTGATCGCCGCCGGCGGGCTGATGATGGCAGCAGTCTGAAAGTTGATCTGCACAGCAGACAGTCGCAACGTGTCGTTCCTCGAGGGCCCATCCCTATTTTGTGCAGGAGGCCGGACCCGTTGTGCGGAATATGTTGGGGAGGAGCACGGGGGCTCGCAGCCCGCTGCACCAAAGAGCAACGACAGTACCGACAGCCGAGAGGCGTGTCGTACCGAAGGATAACAGCAGAGAAATTGGCTGAGGAGATATTTACCGCCCAATTCAAGCGGAGGATACGGCTGCTGGCGGGGTTGATCCTGTTTGCCGCAGGTACCGCCCCCTTTGCGGTTGGCCTGCTGATCATCACCTACCTGCTGCCCAGCGCGACGGGACCGGCCGCAGCGGCGGTCACCACGATCGCCTTTGCACTGGGCATACTGCTGCCGCTGGTCAGCCAGGACCAACTGGCGCTGCTGGGCAACGCCAGTCTGCGCCGCCGGGTGGCCGAGAAGGTGGGGACATCGGATTATCCGCGGGAGGGCATGGAGTTCGTGGGGTTCTCGCCGGGAGATACTTTGCGGGTGTGGGAGGGTGAGACGGACCGCGATGTCGGCTTCCTGGAACTAACCGGCACCGCGCTGGTCTGCCGGGGCGATTCGTTCGCCTGGAGGCTGCACCGCGAGAGCCTCGATTCCCTGGAGAGGCTGGAGACGCCCGGAGCGCCCCGGCGGATAATCATCGGCTGGCATACGCCCGGCCAGCCCAGCCGGCAGTTCACGCTCGCCTCGCGAGAAGCACGCACCTTGAAGGGCTCAAACCACGCTACAATTATGCTCTACAGGAAGTTGAAGCAATGGTCTGAGCAAGCCCCGGGCGATGCCGAGGTCCCCACGCTGGGCTCGCCGCCGACCAGCACGAAAGGCAGTGTGCAGCTGGAGAAGGTGCCGGCAGGCTCCTGCCTGAGCGTGCTGTCCATTGCCCTGATGACGATGCTGACCGTGTGGTACATCGCCCAGCGGCTGATACTGGCAGGGCTCTACTACCACGCCATATTGTGGTCCGGACTCATCGCAGTAGGCGCGATGATCCTGGCCTCGTATTTCTTGAGCTACCTGCAGGCTACCGAAGCGCGGCAATCGTCCCGCCGCTCGACCCCAGAATAGGAAGGCAGATACCAGGGAGACTCTATTATGAGTTCGTCAGGCGACTATCTGGACACAATTGAGCTGTGCTGCGAGACCTTCGCACAACCGGCCTGCCAGGAAAACATCCGGCAGCATTCAGCGATCAGCTACCGGATCACCTCGTACCTGGCGGCGGCGGAGGGCTGGCTGTATCGGGCCGACCAGGGCGAGGAACATGCCCAGCGGGCCGCGCAATACCTGGAGATTCTGGCGGAAGAGGGCATGGTCAACGCCTTCGGGATGCTGGCGGCGGCCCTGGGATACGAGTTTATCCGCAAGGCCGACGTTCTAAGCGAAGACGCCGAGGCGGCAGTGATCGAAGCTCTTGCCCAGGGCGCGCTGGATCGGACCGGATACGGTTACCCGGAGGCACGGGAATGCGGGATGCAGGCAGGCCTGGGTAATCATGCCACCTTCGCAGCCGGCGGTGCGCAGGAGTTTCTGCAGATGTTTCCCGAGCACCCGCAGGCAACTGCAATTCGCGAGTTTGTTGACGATATCTGGCAGGCGTGGTGCGAGCGACCCGAGGACCAGGAGATCGCCACCATCTATACCCCCTACACGCGCACCAGCCTGATGCGCATGGCCGAGTTGCGCGATGCTGAAGAAGAGATGTACGGGCATCCGGCGGTCCGGGAGGCCTTCGAGCGGTACCTGCACGAGATCACACCGACCGGCGCGGTGAGCAAGTTCGGGGACGGCAGTGTGAACCACTCGTGGGGATTCTGGATAGCCTGCCTGGAGAAGGCGGCGCACGAGTACCAGGACGGGCGGTTCAAGTGGGCGGCACGGAAGGTGCATGACTACTCCATCAACTACGGATATCGGGAGGCACTTCATAGGGCGCCGCTCCTGCTGGACAAGGAACTGCCGGTCTGCCAGGCTGCGTTCGCGGCAGATTGCCTGGAGTGTTATGGGTTGGTGCTGGCGTCGCTGTGGGAGGCCACCGACGTTGAGCCGACGCCGCCGGCGAGCGAGTCGCGCGTCAACTACATCTGGCTGGGTGATGCGCAGTTTCGGCCACAACTGGGCGAGAAACGACAGCTCCGGCTGATCCTGCGCGGCGGATGGGCGCTGGAATCACCGTTTATGTCGGTGGGGCTGTTCCGCAGCATGGGGCACGATCACGACGACGCCACGGCGATCTGCACCTACAGCGCCCAGGGCGCGGTTCTGCTCCAGGACAGCGGCTACTTCTGGAAGTCGCCCCGGTTCAAGAACGTGCTGTGGGGCCGCGACCCCGACGAGGATTTCCTGGGCATGGGCGCGCCAGACCGCCCGGGCTTCGAGGCGCAGGTCACGATGCTGCGCCAGTACGACCGGGTTACTTTTGCCCAAGTGTACTCGCCCCACCACATGAACCTGCCGGTGCAAGAGACCCGGACGAGCGGCTTCCCGCATGACGGCAAAGTGGTGGTAATCCACGACCACGTGGAATGTACAGACGGCACCTGGCGGGTGGGGCCGGTCTATCACGGCTCA
>CAYNMY010000351.1:0-3247 GCA_964398275.1 uncultured Armatimonadia bacterium
GGATGCAGCCGACGGTGTGCTCTTCCAGATTGAAGGCGATGCCCATCACCCCGCCGGGAAACTCCACCAGCTCCTGGGCCATAACCTGCTGCAAGCCGTAGATACGAGCGATGCCATCCCCCACTGTCACAACCAGGCCGGTCTCGACTACCGCCAATTCGCTCTCGTACCCGGCGATTTGCGCTTTGAGCACCGAAGTTATTGTATCCGCGTCTACTCGCACGCACTTCACCTCATCAGTTGACGGCTCCGGCCGACTCAGGAGCGACCCGTGCTTGCTGGATGGTCTCGCGCATCTGCCCCAGCCGGCCCATAGTGCTGGCGTCAATCCGAGCGTCACCTATGGAAATACGCAGACCGGCCCCGATTTCCCGATTGATTCGCTCTTCAATAACCACTCTGCCCTCGACCAGCATTTCCAGCGCCGCGCGCAGGCGAACTTGCTGTTCGCTGCTCAACGGCAGCACAGTTTCAACGTACGCCCGCCCCACGCCCTGGAGCTGATCGCAAAGCTGCTTATACAGATCAGCGGCTTGCTGCAGGATCCCGGCCCGTTCGTCGCGGATGAGCAGATCCAGGAAGCCGCTGACTGGTGTCGGGGGCCGCTCCCCCAGCGCCCGAGTTAGCAACTCGTGCTTCTGCTCGTCGCCCAGGCCGGGATGGCTGAGTGTCGCCAGCAGCTCGGGAACCTCGGCCATTACCTCCTGAAGCCCGCGCAGACTGTCCCCAATCTCTTCCACCTGGTTCTGTTCCTGGGCGATCTCCACCAGGGCCAGGACATATTTTCGCGCTACATCATCAGCAACCGCCGGCATAGTCAATACCTACCTGGTCTGGCGTCGCGCCAGCTCTTCCACATCTTTGAGCGCGGCCTCCAGCAGAGCCTGCTGACGCTCCTCGTCAAGGCTCTCCCGTAGAACCCGCTCAGCCATCTCAACAGAAAGCGCGGCGACCTGGTTACGCGCTTCGGCCACGGCCTGGGCTTGCTGCTCCCGGATCTGGACCTCGGCCTGTTGCTGGCGTTCGAGTGCTTCCCGACGCGCCTGGTTGACCAGCTCGTCGGCCTGGCTATCGGCCTGCTGCCGGGTTTGGTTGGCTTCCTGCTGGGCCTGGCCAATCATCTGCTCCTGGCGACCCCGGATGCTGCTAAGCTCCTCTTGCGCCTGCTGCCGATCCGTTTCGGCCTTGTCTACGGTATCGGCCACGTCCTGGCGCCGCTGGGCCAGGAACTGGCCTATCGGCCCAAAAAAGAACCTGCGCATCAGGGCAAGCAGGATGAGAAAGCCGACAATATTGATCAGAATCACCGGCGGGTCAATGTGCAGGTCGTGCAGCAACTCACGCAGGAACTCCATAGCCTAAAATCCTCTGCAAAGTTGGCGCTAACGACTACAACTGGCCGGTTTTGCCGATCAGCTCGGCGAGCTTCCCCTGCATCATGAAGAAGGTGAGCAGGGCGTAGATGACCAGCGCCTCAATCAGCGCCAGAGTGATGATCAGGTTGCGCCCGATGTCGCCAGCGGCCTCCGGCTGGCGGGCGATGCCCTCCATCGCCGCGACACCGACCCTGCCCTGGGCGATGGCAGCGGCCACGGCTGCTATAGGTACGGCCAGTCCGACTACGGCTGCAAGAACAGCAGCAAACAACATAATATTGAACCTCCTCTAGCAATCTACCTGTGTGGCTAGATTAACCTGATGGCAAATGGCCGATTAGTGACTCGCCGAGTGGGTTTCCACCGCTCCCTGGATATAGGCAGCAGTCAGCATCACAAATATCAAGGCCTGAATCAAACTGACCAGCAATCCCAAAAGCAGCAAGGGAATGTGTAGGAATAGCGTGCCACCAAGCACCATCGGCCCGCGCACCAGCAAACTCAACTGGTGCATAGCGACAATGGTTCCCAGGAACACCAGCACCTGCCCAATGACCATCTCTTTGGCGAAGATATTGCCGAAGAGACGAAAGCTCAGCGACAGGATGCGCGCCAACTCGCCGATAAGATGGATAAGCGCCATAAGTGGCCATAGCGGCGGTGGCCCATCCACGAAATGCTCCAGGTAGCGCCAGCCCTTGGCTCTGACCCCGCAAATCCCGGCTCCGATCACCGCCACAAGTGCCAGCGCCAGCGTCATATTAAGCGCAGCGGTGGGCGAGGCAAAGCCCGGCACCAGGCCGGTCAGGTTCATAATCAGGATATAAGCGAATAGCGTGCCAATCAACGGCGCGTAGCGCTCTCCGCCCGGACCGATAATCTGTCGGCAGAAGTTGACGCACAGGTTGTAAGCCCACTCGCCCAGCGTCTGCCAGCCCGATGCGGGCACCCGCTGCATCCGGCGTGTACCCAACCACGCCATCAACACCACCAGTGTCAGCACGAGCCACGCAGTCACGACGCCCAGGGGCAAGTAACGCTGGAGCCATTCCGGCTCGAGGTTGACTAGTAGGTTTACCCAACTGCCAGCATGCTCTTCCACTTCAGGTCGTGACGCTCTCCTCGGGGTCAGGAATCATTGGGCACCTGCCTGCCGCCCCTCGACGCAGCCATCCCCATAACGGCCATCACTGCAAGCGGTATGCCATACCCCGCCGCAATGCCCAGCACATCAATCTGCGTCATCGTCACCAGGACATACAGACCGCCGATGCCGACCACGTACTTGGCGATCTGGACAGCCACCAGGCCCTTCATGGAGCGACCAGTTTCGCCTTGGTGGGGGGCCCGACTGACCAGTGCACTGCCCAGCAGAACCGTCCCGTGGATCATGACCAGCCCGATCAGCGCCCCCGCGACAAGCCCCAGCGCAAAGCTGCCCAGCCCGCCTAATACCAGTCCGCCAGCGACCAGGCCGACAATTATGGCGGCAACGATATAGCTACGCGCAAAGAACTGCACCTGGGGGTGATCACTCATCGGAGTCAGAGGACCGGTTAACCTCGCGTATTAGCTCGTAGAATCCAGCGGCGCTGCCCAACACCAGGCCCGCGACGGTGAGCCAGGGATCGGTGCCCAGATAGTCATCCAGCCACCAGCCGCCCAGCGCGCCTATGGCCACAGCTATCGCCAGGGTCAGGCCGACGCTGGACAGTCGCAAGTGGTGCCCCCACTTTGTCCGGGAGTCACGCTTCATCGCCGCCTCCGGCGACAAGATACTGCTTCCGACAGCCAAATGTCAAGGTCAACTGCAAAGACTATGCCAAACATCCCGACCATAATCAAGTCAGCAGGCACGCTATCCGCTATTA
>CAYNMY010000352.1:0-3244 GCA_964398275.1 uncultured Armatimonadia bacterium
TTATCCGGGGGCCCAGGGCGGCCTGGGCGACGCACTTGATGTCGTCGGGAATAAAGTAATCACGCTGCAAGCCGGCGGCGAGGGCCTGGCTGAGACGCATCAGGGCAATACTGCCTCGCGGGCTGGCCCCCAGTTCCACCGCCGAGTGCTCGCGGGTGGCGCGAGTCAGCCTCACGATGTAGTCTTTGAGGCTGTCATCCAGGTGGACCTGCCGGACCAGGCGCTGCAATTCGACCAGCTCCTCAGGGCTCAGCACAGGCTGCACCAGCTCGATAGGATGGCGCACGAGCTGTTTGGTCAGCATCGCGACTTCGTCGGCGGCACTGGGATAGCCCAGGCTGATGCGCCCCAGAAAACGATCCAACTGGGCCTCAGGTAGGCGGAATGTGCCCTCATACTCAATCGGGTTCTCCGTGGCTATGACGAAGAACGGATGGGGCAGGTGGTGAGTTATGCCGTCTACGCTGACCTGAAACTCCTCCATACATTCCAGCAGCGCCGCCTGCGATTTGGGTGTGGCCCGGTTAATCTCATCGGCCAGGACAATGTTGCCAAAACCCGGACCGGGACGGAACTCGAACTCACCGGTGCTCTGATTGTAAACCGATACCCCGGTTACATCCGAGGGCAAAAGGTCGGGCGTGAACTGGATGCGGCGGAAGACGCAGTCGAGCGATTTGGCCAGCGCCCGCGCCAGCATGGTCTTGCCCACGCCCGGGATGTCCTCAATGAGAATGTGCCCGCCGCCCAGCAGCGCCGCGGCCGCTAGTTGCACCACGTCAGTCTTGCCGATGATCACGGTTTCGACATTGTCAGTCAGCGCCTGGATGCGGTCGGCAGCCTCGGTTTTGGTCATGGCTCCTATCACGCTGCTTTCGGTCAATAGGCGCGCTCGTAGAGCGCAAGGATGTCCGCAAGGGCCACCGCGCGCGGATTGCGGCTGATGTGGGCGCTTTTCATCGCATCTTCGGCCATGCGCCCAATAGCGGCCGTGTCCACGCCCACCTCACTCATTCGCCGCGCAGCTCCGGTATCCTGCGCCAGTTCACGCACGGCTGCTATGGCCTGCTGACTGGCCGCATCAGGGGTATTGCCCTCCTTGGAGACGCCGAGGGCCTGGGCAATGTTCGCGAACTCAGCCACCGCCGCCGGCTGGTTGAACTCCATGGCGAATGGCAGCAGAATCGCGTTAGCCACGCCGTGAGGGACGCCGAAGAGCGCCGACAGCGGCAGGGCCATAGCGTGGACTATGCCCAGGCGGCTGACGGAGAAGGCCAGGCCCGCGATCATCCCGGCACGCTGCATTCCGGCCTGGGCCTCGAGATTTTGGGGGCTTTGCACCGCGGCGCGGAAGTGCTGCCCAATGAGACTGATGGCGTCCCGGGCCCACGCGCGGCTTGGCCCGGTCGCTTCCTTGCTGACATACGACTCGATGGCATGGGTCAGCGCGTCCATTCCGGCGGCTACCTGAGCGACGGGGGGAGTCGAAGTCAACAAGATCGGGTCCAACAAAGCGTACCTGGGGTAGAGGGCTTCGTGGTTAAGCACCAGCTTGCGCTGCGCCTCGGTAGAGGTGATGACGGAAAACGGCGTGACCTCCGAGCCGGTACCGGCAGTGGTGGGGACAGCGATAATGGGCAGCACCGCCTCCGGCACTGTCGTCGGCTCTCCGGGCCGATCCTGGCTGAATATCCAGCCAAGCTGCGCAGCTTCCGCCGCAATCGCCTTGCCCGCGTCCATACTCGAGCCGCCGCCGATAGCGACGATGACGTCGGCTCCCAGGCGACGGGCGTACTCACCCCCGGTGGCTACGGTCTGGTCGGATGGATCGGGCTCGACCTGGTCGAAGACCTCGACTGTGGTTGGTGCCGGCGCGGCCAGGTCGGCCACCTGGGGCAGTTGGGAGACCTTCTCCCCGCAGACCACCAAAACGTTGGGGCAGCCCAATTTGTCGGTATATGTGAATACCTGGGCTAGTACGTCTGGGCCCGAGACGACCTGCACCGGATTGCCGGGGAATTGCTCGAACTGGAGACTGAGAGCCATACAGCCATTCTCTCCCGTGCCGCAGCATGGATTGTTAGCACAATTATAGCAATTGGCCAGAAAATTAGCCAGGTCTGCGGCAGCGTGCTGTATCCTCTCTTATTGACGTGCCTGCTCCTAAAATTGTATGCTATGACTAGTATAGGCAAATGCTTGGGGGTCTAAACAGTATCAACACAAGGAGGCGTCACCGATGAGGTGCGAATATTTGTGCGTTGCTGTCATTGCTATTCTGATAGCGAGTGCGCCGGTTTGCCCGGCCGAGGATATGACCGATGCCATCGAGCGGGTCGGCGACAGCCTGTTCAAGGTCACGGCGGGTGAGCGGGTCGGCGCAGGCTTTATCGTCAGTACCGATGGGCACGGCCTGACCAGCGCCCATGTGGTCGGGGAGGTCACGGAGATCACGGTGACCCTCGCTAACGGTGAGGAACGGAGTGTCACCGTAGTGAGCAGCGATGAGGTTCGAGACCTGGCCCTGCTCGACCTGGGCGTGCAGAATCTGCCCGTGGTCCAATTTGCGTCGGCTGCGGGGCTCAAGCAAGGAATGAAGGTAGCCGCGCTGGGCGCGCCCCTGGGGCTGGAGGGCTCGGTGACCGAAGGTATCGTCAGCGCCGTTGGTCGCCAGATCAATGAGAAAGAGTATCTCCAGATTGACGCGGCGCTCAACGAGGGCAACTCCGGCGGGCCGGTGATTGATGAGAAAGGCCGCGTGGTCGGCGTGGCTACGGCCATGGTCAAAGAGGCCGAGAATGTCGGCTTTGCGATTTCCAGCGACGAAGCTATCGAGTTTCTGCAGAGCGCGGGGATCGCAGTCAATCTGCCACTGGGAGAAGGTGGCGGCGCGGTGTCGGTAACACCCGGCCCTGGCCCAACGCAACCCACCGTACCTATCTTCCCGCCCCCGACCGGGCCCAAGCCGCCCAGGTTACTCCTGCTCATTGGTATTCCACTTGCAGTTTCGCTGGTCGTCTCGCTGGTGGTCGCGCTGCTGGTCATCCGTGCCGTGCGGCGCGGGCCCAGTGCGCCCGAGGTCAGCCTGGCTCCGCCCAGTCCGGCCGGCGGGGAAGAAGACGACCTGTCCGATATCGAAATCACGCTGGAATAGACAGTGGTCAGTAAGATGACAGACTTAGAGGAGGGTCTCGAATGCTGGACAGGGACACCATTGAGCGCATCGCTGAGCAGCACTACGATG
>CAYNMY010000353.1:0-3242 GCA_964398275.1 uncultured Armatimonadia bacterium
AAATCAATGCAGGCGAGAATTTCCTCACTGGGAATAAGCCGTCCGGCCCCCTCGACCATGTAGCAGAAATCGCGGGTCCAGCAAGCGTTATATCGCCCCCCCGGAAAGTACAGGGCGGTGCCGTCTTCGGCGGTGTGCCGGACCCCGGCCAGCAGCTCCTGACAGGTCTGCTCGACGAACTCGTAGTCGTCCGGGGACATACCAACTTGCGGCAGATGTTTGGGCATTATCGCGGCTCTTCCGAGTGGGCTGCGCCAATTAGGTCAGCGATTCTCGCTACGCCGTGCTCCTCGCAGAAGGCTGCCAGATCTTTGATGATGCGCCCGGTTACGCCAGGATCAACGAAATTGGCCGTGCCCACGGCGACCGCCGTGGCACCGGCCATAATGAATTGGAGCGCGTCGGCGGCACTCGTGATCCCGCCCATGCCGATTATCGGCAGGTCAACAGCGTCCGCCACGTCCCAGACCATGCGCACCGCTACCGGGCGGATCGCCGGCCCACTGAGCCCACCGGTCACGTTGGCCAGTGTTGGCTGCCGCCGGCGAATATCAATGTTCATCCCTACCAGCGTGTTAATCAGCGACAGGGCATCCGATCCGCCGTCCCGCGCGGCCCGGGCGATCTCCGCAATATCTGTGACGTTCGGCGAGAGCTTCGTTATCAGCGGCAGCCTGGTGACCTCACGCACCGCCCCCACGACCGTCCGGGTGAGTGCGCAGTTAATGCCGAACTGCATCCCGCCCTGCTTGACGTTGGGGCAGGACAGGTTCAACTCCAGCGCCGCGATGGCCTCGCACTCGCTGAGCTGGGCGGCCAGCACGACGTAATCATCCACCGTCTCGCCGGCGATATTCACGATGACCGGAATCCCAAACTCCCGCAGCGCTGGCAGCTTGTCGCGGATGAATGCCTCGACGCCGGGATTCTGCAAGCCGATCGCATTGAGCATACCGGCGGGCGTCTCGCAGATGCGCGGCGGCGGATTGCCCGCCCGAGGCTCAAGCGTGATCCCCTTGGTGATGATTCCGCCGAGCTTGCTCACGTCAACCAGGGCGGCGTACTCCGTGCCGTAGCCGAAGGTACCCGACGCAACCAGGACCGGATTCGCCAGGCCCAGCCCGGCTAGCTCTACGCTCAGATCAGCCCGGCCCACAGCCACCGCGCATCGCCTCCCAGTCTATTAGGCTCGCCTCGAATACCGGGCCGTCCTTACAGACCCGCTGGTAGCGCTCTACCCCCGAGGCCCGCGTGGGGATGACGCAGCCCAGGCACGCCCCGACCCCACAGCCCATGAACTGTTCCAGCGACACAAAACAGGGGACGGCAGCGGCCTGGCATTGCCTGGCTACCTCCGCCAGCATCGCGCTGGGCCCGCAGGCATAAACACAACCCGCCCCGCGGTCGAGTTGCTCGGGCAGAAAGTCGGTCACCAGCCCTATCTCCCCCGTGCTGCCATCTTCAGTTACGCCAGTGAATTCGTCACAGACCAGAGAAAGCTCCAGCCAGCAGCACAGGTCATCTTCGGTAGCGGCGCCGAACAGCGCGCGGACGTAGCGGCGGTCCGCCGGCTCGTGCAGCGCTGTTGCCAGAAAGATCAGCGGAGCAACGCCCACGCCGCCCGCGACCAGCACGATATCCCCTTCGGGGCCTGGCAGTTCGAACGGATTACCCAGCGGCCCCAGCACGTGGAACTCGCTGTCGGGCTGGGACTGGGCCAGCATGTCTGTGCCCCGCCCGACGACGCGCACCAGCACCTCGAAGCTGCCCTCCGCGGCATTCGTCCTCATCACGCTGAATGGACGCCGCAGCAGGGGGTCGCAGCCCGCGGTCAGCCGCAGGTGCACGAACTGCCCCGGCCGGGCTTGATTCGCCACCTCGGGACAGTCGAATTTGAGCAGATGGTAGCCAGGCCCCACCTGCTCGCGATGGATTAGCCGCACGGTCTGGGCTTGCATATCACTGGAGTCGCTGTCGAGAGAAGTTATTCGCTTTGGCCTACAGCTCCAGGTCGTTCAGCGTTCCGCCCTCGAGCACATGCTGGATAATCTGGTCGCTCTCCTGCCGCGCCTCCGCAGTAGCCTCGCTGGCAGCAGCAATCTCCTGCCGATTCACGCTAACAGCGGCCTGCAACTTTTCGATCATCGCAGCCACGGAGTCCGGCCCGGTGCTGCCCAGGCTGACCTGGCGGTGCAGGATAGCCCTGGCGTCCAGGACCTCGGCCAGCTCCTCCAGGCTCACGTCTTGCCCGGCTTCCGCCAGCAGCTCCCGAACGCGCTGGTAATCGGTCAGCGGGCGCTTCTCGGCCACGAGCGTGCCTACGAGATCACCCACGATCTGGTGGCAGTCGCGAAACGCCAGCCCCCGCTCCCGCACCAGGAAGTTGGCCAGTTCAGTTGCCGCCGCATAGTTACCCTCGACCAGTTCGGCCATGCGGTCGGTGCACAGCCGGCTGGTGCTCACCATCGCCCCGACTATCCGCAGGCACTGCTCGGTGGAGTTAAGCGCCTGCCACAGCGGGGGCTTGTCTTCCTGGAGGTCGCGATTGTAACCCGAGGGCAGGGCCTTGACCATCGTCAGCACCTGCATCAGCCGGCCGTAGACGATGCCGGTCCGCGCGCGGGTCAGCTCCGCCATCCCCGGGTTCTTCTTCTGGGGCATTATCGAGCTGCCCGCGGCGTAGGCATCGTCAATTTCGATCATCCCAAACTCGTAGGGCGAAAACAGGACAAACTCCTCGGCCAGCCTGGAGAGGTTGGCGGCCACAATCGCCAGGTCCGCGAGCGCCTCCAGCACAAAGTCGCGCGAGCCGACCGCGTCGAGCGAGTGCTCCAGAACACCGTCAAAGCCCAGGAGCCGCGCGGTCATCTCGCGGTCGGTGGGAAACGACGTCCCGGCCAGCGCGCAGGCCCCCAGCGGGCAGCGGTTGACCCGCCGGTAGGTCTCGGCCAGCCGCTCCTGGTCGCGCTGGAGACCCGAGGCGTGACCCGACAGCCAGAAGGCCGCCGAAATCGGCTGAGCGTGCTGGGTGTGGGTATAGCCGGGCATCACCGTTTCGGTATGTTCCGCAGCTACCTCCAGCAGCGCCTGCTGCAGGTCAGCGATCGCCGCGCGGATGGCCAGGAGACGGGCGCGCAGGTGCATACGGGCGTCGGTGACGACCTGATCGTTGCGCGAGCGGGCGGTGTGCAGGCGGCCGGACGTTTCCGCCCCCGCACTCTCCCGCAAGTGGCTCTCCACAT
>CAYNMY010000354.1:0-3238 GCA_964398275.1 uncultured Armatimonadia bacterium
GCAGTCGGCTCATAACCGATCGGTCGGTGGTTCGAATCCGCCCAGGCCCACCAAGTGAATTCTTCACCTATACCACTCCCCATTTGAGTCAGCTCTGGTCTGCACTCGCAGGAGTGGTTTTAGTATTGATGAGGCTTAAGTGGTAACCACCAGGCCTCAGGTGATAGCAATGCTAGGCATCATCGCCGATCACATTATGTCGCGGCGTCACCGGCTGGGCCGCCACGTGCTGTTCATTGGCAGCGAGGTACGCATACCCCCCAGCGACCTACCTATGTGTCAGATTCTCCAGGAGCTGGCGCGCGAGCAGGTTGGCGAGTCTTTCCAACACCTGCCCATCGAGCACCGCGGTCCCGCTGCCCTGGCCGAGTTTGCCCGCCAGGTGCCGGCAGACGACCGCCGCTGCCAACTACTGCGGGCCCGGCTGGCCGACGCCCGACCCTCCGAGGGGCACATCCAACTGGCTCATCTGGTCCAGGACGGCTACTTCCCTACCATCTTCACGATGGAGCCGCACAATCTGCTCGAGCAGGCTCTCAGTACTCAGCACCTGGAGCCGGAAGCCGCCTATCACCTTCTGGTGGCCGGAGTTGACGATCCCGAGATAATGTCGGTAGCGCTGGAGGGGTCTTCGCGAGTGGTAGTAGTAAAGTGCGGGGGCGACTTGGCCAGGAAGTACCTGCCCCTGACTCCTGAGGAGATTGGCGCTGGCCTGGAGCCAATGCGCGCCCTGCTCAATCAGGCCTTCCATGTGCTGTCTATCTTCACCGCTTACAGTGACCGCGATGAGCCGTTCCTGGACTTTATGCCTGCGGAGGGCGGCAAAATCTTTTGGGTCAACCCGCAGGTGCCGGTGGCTGACGCAAAGATGTACACCGAGTTGAAGCTGGAGAGCCCGGGGAGCGTGGAATACCACCGTCTCCAGCCCAAGGTGATCAACTGGTTAAAGCAGCGCCAGTCGCAGCGGCACCTGCTGGTGCGCGAGGCCGGCTCGTTCAACGATTTCTTTGCCCGGCTGCACGATCGTTTCCAGTACCGCCAGCACGCCAGCCGGCGGCAGACCAAGGACCTGAGCGTGCTCCGAGGCGGTCCCTACCGGTTCCTCGACTACTTCGACACCGAGGATAGCGAGCTCTTCTTCGGCCGCGAGCGGGAGATCCAGGATTTCATTGACCTGATTGCCCGCCAGCCTATGACGGTGCTGTTTGGGCGCTCCGGGATCGGCAAGTCGTCCCTGATCAAAGCCGGCGTGATGGCGCGACTGCAGGGACGGGACGAGGAACACCTCGACGAAGCCGGCACCTGGCTGGCAGTATATGCCCGTTGCGAGGACGATCCCGTGGCCAGTATTCGCGAGGCTGCCCTCCGGGCCGCGGAAGAAGAGGGCTGCGAGCTGGGCGAGATCAGCCGCGATGCCAGCCTCTGCGATCTGCTCACCCACATCGCGGCGATTTCCCACAAGCGCGTGGTCGTATTCCTGGACCAGGCTGAAGAGCTATTTGTGAAGCTGGGAGATCGGGTTAGAGACACCTTTGTGCAGGAAGTCAAGGAGTCTCTGGCAGCGCAGCGCGACGAATTGCGCGTGGTACTCAGCATCCGCGAAGACTACGTGGGCGAGCTCTACGAGCTGCGCGACGACCTGCCCGAAGTAATGCAAAACGTCTACCGGCTGCGCAAGCTCGACCGCACCCAGGCGGAGAAGGCGATCGTCCAGCCGGCAGTGAACTTTGGCCTACAAGTCGAGCGGAAGCTAGTTGACCAACTGCTCGAGGATCTGGCCCGCGAGGGGATCGAGCCCGCTCAACTCCAGATCGTCTGCCACCGGCTGTACGAAGAGATGCCCGCGGACGCAGATGTCATCACCCGGCGCAACTACGAGAAGCTGGGCCGCGCCGCGACGATCCTGCGCGATTATCTGCACGACGCCCTCCGCCAACTGCCAATGCTCGACCGGCGCATCGCCCGCACCATCCTTAAGCAGATGGCGGTTTCCTCAGAGCTGAAGGCGACGCGCTCGCTGGCGCGAATCGCCCAGGAAGTCGGCCAGGACCGCCGCACCGTCGAGCGAGTTCTGACCAAGATGGTGGACTTCCGGTTAGTACGCGGGCTGAGCAAGGATAAGCAGCGCAACTACGAGTTGGTCCACGAGCAGCTTGCCGAACAGGTTGACGACTGGGTATCGGAGGAAGCGCTGAAGCTGCGCGACGTCCAGGACCTGCTCACCCGCGAACTGAACAACTTCCAGAAGTTTGACCTGCTGATGGGCAGCGAGGAGCTGCACATCATTGATGACCATCGCGAGGAACTGAGTATCTCCCCCGAGGAGATGGAGCTGATCATCCGCAGTGCCGCAACCAACGATACCGAGACTGAGTACTGGTTCTGCCGCACCGACGAACTGGAAGCTGCTATGTCCCCCATCCTGACCTCACTGCTCACGGATGAGTCGCCTCAGATTCGCCGGGTAACGTACCGGAACCTGGCCGACCTCCTGCACGAAGACCTGATTCCGGCGCTGGTGGCCGGCCTGGATGACGACCAGATCGAAGTGCGCCGTCTGGCCGCAGATTATCTGGAGTTGATGAAACGTGAGCTGACCACCTGGCTGCGATCCGGCGACCAGCACCAGCAGCTCGCGGCGGCGCAGGCCTTGGGCCGAATTAGTGCTGATGATCCGCGCTTGGCCTCGGCTTTGATCGAGGTCCTCAATGATGACAACCCCCAGCTTACCGAGCATATCACCCAGGCTCTGAAGAGGGTTGACAGCCCGCGCAACACTACCATGCTCATTAGCCGGATTACTTCGCAAGCAGATGCGCCGTGGGCAGCCGGGTACGCGCTGGGGCAGCTTTCTTCCACAGATACTCAATTTGCCCAGCTTGGACAGGCACTGCGCAATCATCCGCGCCTCGCTCAGCTACACTATGCGCAGGCCCTGGCCCAGATCCTGCGGCGGGAATTTGACCAGGCGCGGGAGAGCCTGAACCAGGCAAGCGCCCTTAGCGCCACTCCGACTGCTGAGCAGTACGTCAACCGCGCACTGGACACAATCGAAGCGGAACAGCAGGAAGCGGCCCCAGGGAACCAATGGGCGATGTTTGGGGGTGGTGCTCAGCACGGTGCCTTTACCGAACAGACCCTCGCCCCCCCGCTGCGCGAGTTGTGGTCGGTGCGCACCGGCGCACCAGTGGTAGCCTCCCCGGTGGTCAGCGACCATATTGTCTACATTGGCTAGCGC
>CAYNMY010000355.1:0-3225 GCA_964398275.1 uncultured Armatimonadia bacterium
CCGAGTTCTTCACGCGGGGGAGCACCAACGCGCGGCGGAGGGGAGGCGGGCGTGACCAGGTCCGGGAATTCGGCTTCCAGTTCTTCCAGCCGGCGGAACATCCGGTCGTACTCGGCATCCGAGATAACCGGGGCGTCGAGGACATAGTAGCGATAGTTGTGGTAGCGCAACTCCTCGCGAAGTTTCGCTATCTGCTCGCGGACTTGCTTACTGGCCATTTTGCTCCTACATTACCGCTCATCGTCGCCGCCGGTGGGCACAGCCACCTTCAGGCCGCGGTGCAGGTAGCGAATACGCAGCACATCCAGCGCCATTTTGGGCCCGTCGCGGAGCATCTTTACCTTGCTGTTGGGCTCGTCCACCCACGACACCGGAATCTGGGCAATTTGGTGGCCCAGCCGCCGGGCCAGGTAAAGCACCTCGACATCGAACGCCCAGCCGGAGAGTTTCTGCCGGGAGAAGATTTCCCGGGCGGCGGTGCGCGAGAAGAATTTGAACCCGCACTGAGAATCCCAGATGCCCGGCAGCACAACGCTGCGCACAAAGAAGCCGAAAAAGCGTCCCGCCCGCTCGCGCCACCACGGCTGGTGTCTGGCAATCTGCGACAAGGCCATAGCCCGCGAGCCAATGGCCACGTCCACGCCACCCGCCAGCGCCTCACGAACCTTGTCTAATTCCTCGATCGGTGTGGACATATCGGCATCCGCAAAGCCCACACATCGGCCCCGGGCCAGCAGAATCCCTCGTCGCACCGAGTAGCCCTTCCCCCGGTTTGTCTCGTTTACCACAACCTCCACGGGCACGCCCCCAGTGTCAGTCTCCCGCGCCAGCGTCGCTGTGGCATCACTGCTGCCATCATCCACGACTATTATTTCCCCGTCCAGGCCCCGTGCCCGGAAATAGCCGGCCACGCTCTGCAAAGCACTCCGGATAGCCCGGGCCTCGTTGTAGGCGGGGATGACGACGGATATTTCAGCGTCAGACGCATTCGAGCTCAACTGTCAGCATCCCTTGCTGTGTGGCCTACGCGAGAATGGAGAAACGGTCATAATCAATCGCGCCCTGAACTGGCCGGCCCGCGAAACAGTCCCGCAAGGCCTGCAGAGCAGCCTCACCGATCCTGTGATAGCCGTACTTGCCGGCCCCTGATATGTGCGGCAGCAGATGGACGGTCTCAGCGCTGCGCAGCGGACTATCCGCCGCGGGCGGCTCGGGATCAGTGACATCCAGGCAGATCTTCAGCCGGGGAGCTTCCTGGGCCAGGGCCTCCTCGTCAATCACGCTGCCCCGCGAGGTATTGACCAGCGTGGCGCCATCTCTAAGCAGGCGGAGCTGCTCGGCACCGATCATCTTGTCGGTTTCGGGGAGCTTGGGGGCGTGAATCGTCACAATGTCCGAGCGGTCGAATAGCTCATTAAGCTCGACCTTCTCGGCACCCAGCGCCCGCGCCTGCTCGGCATCCACGTACGGATCGTACAGCAATATCTCAACATCCCACGGCCCCAGGAGACGCAACACCTTGCGGCCGACATTGCTGGCGCTGACTATACCCACCGTGCTCCCTAGCAGGTACTGGTCGGATGGCGGGAGATCCGGACTACGCCACTCTCCGCTCTCGCGGATGTAGTTGGCGTGCTCGATCCACTGGCGGGCGGCCATAATCATCATGCCGATGGCACCCTCCGCCACATTGTAAGCGATCGCGTCCGCGCCGCTGAAGACCACGATCTTGCGGGGCACGAGGTAGTTGTCCACGATTTCCTGGGAGAACATGTGCCTCACACTACCCGCGGAATGAGCGATTATCTGCAGCTTCGACGCATTCTCAAACACCTCGGCGGTTAGCGCCGGAGAAGCGCCCCAGCCGGTGATCAGAGCATCGTAGTCGCCGATGACCTGGGCGAGCTCCTCGACAGACATACAGGTATCCTTGGGGTTGACGGTCACGTCGAATTCTTCCAGTAGCTCCGCGAAGACAGCCGGATCAAAGACTCGGTCGGTATGCGCGGCGTTCGGCAAGTACAAGACCTTATGTTTCTGCATTGTATTATTCCCCTACAGCCACGGGCAGGATATCGGCCCACTTTGCGTGAAGACTATAGTAATGGCGCCTGTGGTTGATTTCCCTAACCAGTGCAATCTGACCTTCCTTGGTCAGCGGGACAATAATGCAGCCGGTGCATAAGGAGAACTGGCAGGTTCGTCCGCGCCAGGCCCAGCGGCGTCAGAAGGAGTTGGCCCAGGCCATGAGGCTGGGCTCCGCTACTGCACAGAGCGGACACGCTGGGCGTAGTGCTGCGGACCCAGTCCGACACCTATCCGCTATTCACCAGCCCCGGGCACCCGGTTGACGTGCCCGGTTGTGTGCAGGTCATAATGAGCCTGACCGGGAACTATCGGTGGCCGGAACCTCTGCGCCAAGCCCGGCACCTGGCCCGGCAATTGCGTGCCGAAGATGACGAGGGCGCCCAAGCATGTCGCTAATCATTCTGGCCAACGATTTCCCTCCGAGCACCGGCGGGATTCAGCGCTACCTTTATGAACTGGCCGCCGCCCTGCAAAGGCGTGGCGAGGAGTTGCTGGTGATCGCCCCCGACCAGCCCGGTGTTCAAGACTTCGACGCCAGCAGCCCCGTGCCAACTGTCCGCGTTCCGGCGGGTAACCGGCTCCAGACCGCCCGCGCACTGGCCCAGGCAGCTATCCAGTCTATCCGCCGCCGGCAGCCAGACAACCCCGTGAAAGCGACTGTCGCCGGTAACTGGTGGCCCGACGGGCTCGCCGCGTGGCTGGTGCGCCGCCGGACTGCCACGCCCTATGTGGTGATGGGCTACGGCCGCGAGATGATCCAGACCGGCGCCAACCCCGTCAAGTGGCTGATGCAGAATCTGATCATTCGCGGGGCCGCCGGTGGGCTGGCCATCAGCCGCTACTCCGCCCAGCAACTACAGCGCCGCGGGCTGAAAGCGGGCCGCGTCGCCGTGATATACGGCGGGGCCGACCCCAGCACGTTTGAAGCCGACGAGCACCAAGTCGCCCAGGTGCAGGCCGAACTGAATCCCGCCTGGCAACCCGTGATGCTCACCGTCAGCCGCCTGGTGCAGCGCAAAGGCCACAGCCAGGTCATCGCTGCTCTGCCCCAGGTCATAAACCAAGTGGGCCCAGTGCGTTACCTGATCGTTGGCACCGGCCCCGAAGAGGAAGCACTGCGCCGACTCGCCGATCAAC
>CAYNMY010000356.1:0-3219 GCA_964398275.1 uncultured Armatimonadia bacterium
CGGGCACCGACACCGCCTCCGCCGGCGCGGCGGCCCACAGCCTCCGCGAGCTGGGCATATTGGCCGCCGGCATCACCCTCGGAGCAGCCGGCTGCGTGGTGGTCAGTGACGCAGGCACCTACCTGGTCGGCGGCTACGAGGTCGAGTCAGTGGACAGTACCGCCGCGGGTGACAGCTTTGCGGCGGCGCTGGCCATCGGCACTAGCGAAGGTATGGCGATCTATGAAGCCGCCGTCTTCGCCAACGCCGCCGGCGCTCTGGCCACAACAGTGCCCGGCGCCCAGCCCAGCCTGCCCCGCCGCGAGGCGGTAGAAGCATTCGTCGCCGCGCACGGGGGTGTGGCGGGGGCGAAGATTGAAGAGCTGTGATTCACGGGCATCTTTGCCGAATTCGTGTTGGGGGGCCGCAAGCTGGCGAGAACCACCAACCGGCACCAACTCGCGCTCTTCCTCGAAGCATTATTGATTCCTGTGTAAAGGCCGACCACTCGTGTCTGAAGACACCATTCGCATCCGGGGCGCTGCCGAACATAATCTGCGCAGCGTTGACCTCGATCTGCCCAAGAACAGTCTCATCGTCTTCACCGGGATTAGCGGATCGGGCAAGTCGTCGCTGGCCTTTGATACGCTCTTCGCCGAGGGTCAGCGCCTTTATGTCGAGTCGCTCTCGACCTACGCCCGACAATTCCTGCAAAGCATGCCCCGGCCCCAGGTAGACAGCATCACGGGGCTGGCGCCCGCGGTGGCTATAGACCAGGCCAAGCGCAGTCACAATCCGCGCTCGACTGTCGCCACCATTACCGAGATCTACGACCACCTGCGCGTACTGTTCGCCGCCGTCGGGAGCCCGCATTGCCCTGACTGCGGATGCGAAGTCGGCGCCCAGAGCCGCGAGAGTATTATCGAGCGGATCAGCGCCCTGGCCCAGAAGCACAGTGCCCAGATCGTAGCGCCCCTGGAGCGGGGCCGCCGGGGCCAGTTCAAAGAGCTGTTCACCGACCTGCACCAGCAGGGCTACGCCCACGCCCGAGTTGACGGCGAGTTCATCCGCCTGGCCGAGCCGCCGGAGCTGGACCGCTACCGCCGCCATGACATTGGGGTAGTCGTTGATCGCCTGCCGGCTGGCGCCCACTCGCGCAGCCGAATAGGCGAGGCTGTGGACATTGCCTGCGACCTGGGCGAGGGCAGCCTCATCGTAGTCCAGGATGACGCACCAGATCTGCTGCTCAGCCGCACTTTTGCCTGTCCCAACTGCCAGATGAGTATGCCCGAGCCCACGCATACCTCGTTCTCGTTCAATAGCCCCCGGGGTATGTGCCCGACCTGCGAGGGCCTGGGCACCGCCCGCACCATTGACCCAGACCTGCTGCTCGCCTATCCCGACAGGTCATTGGAGGAGGGTGCGATACCCCTGCTGGGGTCACTGCGCAACGCGCGCCGCCGGCACTGGTATGAGGGCGTCGCCCGGCACTACGGATTCACGCTCGATGTGCCGTGGCGCAAGTTGAAACAGGAGCAGCGAGAGGCGCTGCTCCACGGTTCGGGGGAGGAGCTGGTCGAGTTCTACTTCCGCCACCCCCGGCACGGCTGGGAATGGCGGCACGCCGATGTCTGGGAGGGCATTATCCCGCACTTGATGCGCCGGTACAAGCAGGCCGTATCGCGGCACCTGCGCCGGCGGTTTGAAGCGGTCATCAGGGAGCGACGTTGCCCGGATTGCCAGGGCCAACGGCTGCGCCCGGAGAGCCTGGCGGTGACCATCGGGGGCAAGTCAATCGCAGAGATCACGGCGCTCACCGTAGCCGAAGCCAGTGAGTTCTTTTCCGACCTACAGCTTACCGAGACCGACGCAGTCATTGCCGAAGACGCCCTCAAAGAGATCACCCAGCGGCTGTCGTTCCTGACGCAGGTAGGCCTGCACTACCTCACACTGGACCGGACCGCCCCCACGCTCTCCAGCGGTGAGGCCCAGCGCATCCGCCTGGCCAGCCAGGTCGGCAGCGGGCTGGTTGACTGCCTGTACGTGCTGGATGAGCCCAGCATCGGGCTGCATCACCGCGACCAGGCCCGGCTGCTGGAAGCACTCAAGCACCTGCGCGACCTGGACAACACTGTCATCGTGGTGGAGCACGACGAGCAGACGATCCGCAGCGCTGACCACCTGGTGGACTTCGGGCCGGGTGCCGGTGACGAGGGCGGGGGTATCGTCGCCCAGGGGCCGGTCAGCACAATCATACGCAACCGCAATTCGCTGACGGGCGAATACCTGGCCGGGCGGCGCCGCATTCCGGTGCCCGATGAACGGCGAGCGGGCAACGGCGCATACCTGACGATCCGGGGCGCACGCCACAACAATTTGCAGAGCCTCGACGTCGAGTTCCCGATCGGACGATTCATCTGCGTAACCGGCGTCTCCGGCTCAGGCAAAAGCTCGCTGATTGCCGACACCTTGCATCCGGCTCTGGCGGGCAAGCTTCACGGTGCTCAGGCCGAACCGGGGGAGTTTGACACGCTGGAGGGCCTCGAGCAGATCCGCAAGGTTGTGATGATTGACCAGTCACCGATCGGCCGCACGCCCCGCAGTTGCCCAGCCACCTATACCAAGCTGTTCGACGAGATTCGTAGGCTGTACGCGCAACTACCCGAATCGCGGCAGCGTGGCTACCGGCCTGGCCGGTTCAGCTTCAACGTCAAGGAAGGGCGCTGTGCGCAATGCGAAGGCCACAGCGCAATTAAGCTGGAGTCAGATTTCCTCGCCGACGTCTGGGTCCAGTGCGACGAATGTGGAGGCCGACGCTTTGACCAGGGAACCCTGGCGATCAAATACAAAGGGGCCAGCATCGCCGAGGTGCTCGATATGGAGGTCACGCGCGCGCTCGAGCACTTCGCGAATGTCCCCCGAATCAAGCGGGTGCTCCAGGTGCTCGCCGACGTCGCCCTGGGCTACATCAAGCTGGGCCAGCCCGCGACCACCCTGTCCGGTGGTGAGGCCCAGCGCGTCAAACTGGCCAAGGAACTGGCCCGGCCCCAGCAGGGCGGCTGCCTCTACTTGCTGGATGAGCCGACCACCAGCCTGCACTTCGAGGATGTCCGCCACCTGCTGGAAGTCCTGAATCGGATCACCGACGCGGGGAATACGGTAATCGTCATCGAGCACCACGCGGACGTGATCAAACCGGCGGACTACGTGATTGACCTGGGGCCCGAAGGCGGCGAGGCC
>CAYNMY010000357.1:0-3213 GCA_964398275.1 uncultured Armatimonadia bacterium
GGACGAAATCCTGGAGCGCTTTGATATTGACGTGATTGACCTGGGCCGAGCCTTCTTCACCACACCCGAGGAGCGCCGGCCTTTCCAACTCAAAGACGGTACGCCGGTGACTATCCCGGCGTGGATCGAGGCGTTGCTGGAGCCCGACGGCAACGGCGGCTGGCTGATTCGCGGCGACGAGGGCCAGGTCATCGGCGTCTCGCCCAAGAATCAGGACTTCTTCTCCCAGGCGTACTGGCCACTGGGCGATGACGTCACGGATGAGAAGCTGGCCGACTTGCCCTATCACATGAGCCAGGGCATGTGGAGCAGAATAGCCTGTGCTCCGGCCCACCGGCCGATGACCGACGAGTGGCTGGCGGAAGTGGCGGACGTCGCTAGGAAACTGCGCGAACAGACCGACTACGCGATTATGGTCGCCTTCGGGGGCAATCTGCTGGAGAACGGGCAGTTCGTACGCGGCTTTGACGGATTCCTCATGGATCTGGCCGGCGATCCGCAATCCGCCCACAAGCTGCTCGACCGGCTGACCGAGCTGCATCTGGCGAGCCTGGAGCGCTTCCTGACGGCATTGGGGCCATACATTGACATAATTCAGATGGGTGATGACCTGGGCACGCAGCTCGGGCCGCAGATCTCGCCGGACACATACCGCGAATTCTTCCTACCGCGACACACGGAGATATACGCAGCGGTCAAGAAGTACAGCGACGCCTTTGTGTTTTTGCACTGCTGCGGCGGTGTATACGAGCTGGTGCCCATGCTGATTGAGGCGGGCGTTGAGATCTTCAACCCGGTGCAGACCTCAGCGCGGAATATGGAGCCGGAGCGGCTCAAGCGCGAATTCGGGCGCGACCTGTGTTTCTGGGGCGGGGGCTGCGAGACCCAGTCCACGCTGGTGCACGGCACGCCTGAGCAGATCAGCGAGGAAGTCAAGCAGCGGCTGGAGATATTCGGCGCCGGCGGCGGGTACGTCTTCACTCAGGTTCATAATATCCTAAGCGACGTCCCACCCCAGAATGTGGTAGCGATGCTGGATGCAGCGCATCAATAGCACGAATAGTGGTCAGTGCGCAGGTAACGACCATTCGACAGGCCGGACGTAAGAGCTCAGGACAACGACCCAGAACGGCACAGAACGGCGCGGAACAACGGATAACGGCAAAGGCAAATGTCTGACGGCACCGTAGCGACAAATCGGAGGGCCCGGTACGACTACTCGATTGATGACACCTTTGAGGCGGGCCTGGAGCTAAGGGGGGCGGAGGTGAAGTCGCTGCGTGCCCACCAGGTGAGCATTCAAGAGGCTTACGCCGCCGTGGAGGGCAGCGAGGTCTGGTTGTATAACATGCACATTGCGCCCTACAAGTCGGCCGGCGATGAGAATGTTGAGCCATATCGGCCGCGGAAGCTGCTCTTGCACAAGTCCGAGATTAGACGCCTGCATCGGGCGGTACGAAAGAAGGGATACACGCTAGTTCCGTTGAAGATATATTTTACCGCCCAGGGCTACGCCAAGGTCCAAATAGGCCTGGCCAAGGGCAAGCGCCAGTACGACAAGCGCGAGGCGCTCAAGGAGCGCGACTTCCGCCGGCGCGCCGACCGCGCCTTGCACGACCGGCAGAGCAAATAACCAGCTATGAGGTGAGTCCAAGCATGGCCGAAGTGCTAGTTGTGGATGACGAACCCGCCGTCCGGGCGATGGTGACCGCCACCGTGCAGCAGTACGGCCTGGAGACCGACACGGCCAGTAACGGCGACCAGGCCCTGCGCAAGCTGTGTGCCCGCACCGTAGACGATAACCTCTATGATGCGGTCATCCTGGACATAATGATGCCGATAATGGACGGCTGGGACGTCCTGCACGCCATGAAGAATAACCCCCTGTGGAAGGATATCAACGTCGTGGTGCTCACCGGCACCGCCGACTCCTCCCAGGATATCGCTCGGATCACCGACTACGACGGGGTGTTTCTGAGGAAGAAGCAAGGCTTCGTGGATATCGTCGGCGAGCTGGTTACCAGAATCATCCCGCGCGACGCTTAGGGCCCGAACCCGGGGAACTGCTCCTACTGCACCGAAAAGCGTCTGACTTCTTTGCCGCTCGGATCAAACGCTCGGAACAGCACGGCGTCCCGGGTCGTAACGCCACCGACCTCCCGCATCACTCCCGGCTCGTCCGCCCACAGAAATTGATGCGTTGTCCCGTCGGCAAAGGCAATATCCAGGCCGATGGCACCGGGAGCATCCTCTCCGTCCGCCAGCAGCACCTGCCGACGCACCACCTCCCGGATAGGCGACTGCTGCCCGGGCGCCAGCGGATAGACCACGGTGGCAATGACTGCTGGCTGGGCGCTGCGCCAGGTGTAAACCGCCGTGGGCACCGCCTGCCAGCCGTAGCCGGGGGTATGCGGTGTGCCGACAAAGGCCCAGCCCTGCACCGGCTCCTGGGTGCGGCCCCGGACAATCTCCACACCTAGGTGACAGTCTGCCACCGGCCAGAGCTGAAGATTCGCTGACCCTGTATCGGTCGAGATAACGGCCAGTGATTCCCGCGCAATCTGGGCAGACTCAGCCCCGATGTGCCATAATGATTCGAAGTCGTGCTCGGTACCGTCTTCTGGCCGCACCCAGTCAACGACAATCCAGTAGTTCGGCTTGACCAACAGTATTGCCCGAGTGTGACTTGACTTGACCTCGTGGTTCTGGCCGTAGCCCGCAGTGTAGCTGGCCTTGACGTAATCGAAGTCCGGCTCACTGACCCACGGGTTGTCCAGCGGCTGGTACGGCTTGGGCAACACCGCTAAAGAGTCGTTCTGGTCTTTGCCATCCACACGCACGGTGTTGTGTCCCCGGGTCGACGTAGCGTAGCGGCGCCAGCGGGAGCTATCATAGTAGTAGTTGCCGGCATCGAGCAGCAGTTTCTTGCCGTAAGCGTAGATGACCATGCCGAGCTTGTCGGGATGGGTGTGTTCGGCGCCAAGTGGCCCACCATCGAAGAGCATATAGCGGTCGTCGAGGTCCCAGCCCGAGCGCATTACGTACTGGCCGCCGTACGGAAAGGCAAGGGAAGTCTGCTGGGGGGCGGTCCCCTCCTCCCCGTCCGTAGCAAACCAGCGGAAGTCCTCCCGCTCCGGAAAGAGCGCGGCTCCCGAGCCGACAACACTGACCACCTCGTGCGAGTCATTCCGGCGGGGAATGATGCCATTGGGC
>CAYNMY010000358.1:0-3208 GCA_964398275.1 uncultured Armatimonadia bacterium
CTTCCGTTGAAGCCTTCAGTTGGCAGTTGATGGATCATCTGGGCCAGCAGCTTGGTGCCGCTGTCCAGGTCTTCGACGCCAAACGCTTGGGCGCACTCCTCCACCGTGCTGAGCAACTCCCTGGGGCTTTCGCCTCGCTTCGCCAGGCGTCCGCGGATCGCCAGCAGCACGGCGGCGGCAGCAGTGCCCGGTTCGACCCGAAGCCTGCGCCATAGCCGGATGAAGGCACGTTCACCCCCAATGATTCGCGCCACCGCCAGGGCTGCCTCCTGGCGGAGCATCTCGCTGTCGCGTTCCCGCAGATAGGACAGTACGTCGCTGGTCGCCTCGGTAGCCTGCAGTGCCCCCAGCGCTGACGCGTACGCGATCCTGAGACTCTCGTGGGCCTCGGTACGCAACCGCTCCCGCAGCACGGGGATAGACTCCCAATCGCCCAGTGTCGCCAGCGCCCGGGCGCTACAGGCGCGTAGCAGCGGATACGGCGACACGAGAGCTTCGCGCAGTGGCTCTATGGCACGCGGATTACCTATCCGCGCCAGGGCCCAGCTCGCGGCAATGCCCAGATCGGGCTCCTGACCCTCCAGTATCTCGATGATAGCGTCAGTCAGCCTGGTGTCGGGGCGCGTGCGGGTGGCCGACACTATCGCCTCATAGCGCACATTGAAACTGGGGTCGTGGAGCGCCTCGCCCAGCTCGTTAACGGTGAGGGGACTACGGGCCTGAGCCATCCGCTCGGTCATGGCGACGCGAGAGTGCTCGTCACGGGCCAGGTGATAACGCACCAGCGACTCCATCGCCCGCAGGGGACTGCCCTGGAGAAATATCCGGGCAAGTTCAGCGGCAGAGACGTTAGTGTCGGCCGGGACGCGGCGCAGTAGAAGTATGCTCCCGCCCGCCATGATCATGCTGGCCACGAGGATGGGGGTATACGGGTCAACGGGAAGGAACAGCATGTTACTGGATAGGGCGCTGGCCCGATCCAGGGCCAAGCCAGCCAACAGCGGGCCGACACCACTGATTACCCCCGTCCAGGCGTAGTATAGCGCCATGTACTGCGTCTTCCTCGGGGCGGGGACGAGAGTGACGTACAACAAGCGCTGGTCGCCCGCGTACCAGGCCATCTGCCCTACGCCTGTGAACAGCGCGATCCCCAGGGCCACGGGCAGACTCCAGGGACTGTGCCGGGGGATGAGCATCCACGCAACCGGCAGCAGGAGCAGAATCAGCAGACCGGACAACAGTACCGGTCGGCTGCCGTAGCGGTCGGCGGCCCATCCCCACAGGTAAGAGGAGATGATCGCGCCCGCCATCGTCCCGATTCCCAGCATGACTATGTTGGCCTGGCTGAGCCCGATCTGCTCTTTCATGTAAAGAGGTAGAAACGACAGCAATCCCCATCCCAGCAGTAGCAGGCCCAATCCCGCGAGGTAAAGCACAAAGCTGCGATCAGCCAGTGCCCGCTTCATTCCGCTCAAGTGGGTAGTCTGAGGGGCGCTTCGGTCAGTGGGCGCGCCACCGGGCATAAGCAGGCCTACCCATGTCGAGATCAGGCCGAAGACGACTCCCACCACGATGAGGACCATGAACCTGTCCAGGCCGGTAGATCGCCCCAGGATGTAGCTGGCCACCGCTAGCGAAGCGATGCTGACTATGTCGCAGCTTATGACAATCATTGCACTGAACTTGCCGCGCATCGAGTCAGGGATCATTTCCTGAAACCACGGATACCAGGCGGTCTCGGCGATGGCCCGGCACAGCGCAAAAGCCAGTATAATGGCGGCCACCCACACAAAGACGGCGCGGGTCCCGTAGGCGGAGAGAATGAGCGGGGATAACAACAGGCCGGCATAGGCGATATGGCGGGCGCCCCAGAAGATGACGAAGATCCGCTTGAGGCCAAAGCGGGCCACAGTCGGAGCGATGAACAATGCGGTAATGCCGCAAAACGGCACCAGCGACTGGATGAAGCCTATCTGCATCTTGGGCAGGCCCAGCTCGTCGAGAAAGAGGATAAAGGGTGCGCCGAAGGCGATCATCGCAACGAATACCGTGGATGTCGCGCCATGGACCAATATCCACGGCATCCGGCGCATCTTCTCTGCGTTGGTGACTTCGATCGTCATCTTGACTCCAGCCCGGCATAGCTCTGCACGTATCCGCGTCTATTCGCCAGATGTCTTCATAATCCTGTTATCGCCGACTTGGTGGTCAGCAGTCCGGGATTTCTTCCTCATACATGTGGTCGCACACCTCGTCGCCCTCCATCAGCGTCTTGGTGCGGGTGAACTTCATATTGGCGTTATAGGCGCGCACGGACGGCTCATCGCCCTCGCAAATCCAGAAGCCGATGTCCTCCCCGCCCACCTCGCGGAACTTCTCGGCCCACAAGCACTTAGTGAAGATGTATTTGCGGCGGTTAGGCTCGTCAATGACCCGCTCCCACTCGTGGGTGAAGAAGCAGCCCTTCTCCAGGCCATTGCAGAAATCCTGCAAGCTGCCCTTGGGGGGTATGCCGGGCGGCCGCTGGGGGCCACGGATGGCCTGGTGGCAGACCTCGTAGCCCTCCTCGCCGTACTTCTCCTGAACCGCGCGCACCACGCGCGTCAGCATCGAAGCCAGTGAGCCGTATATCCTCTCCAACTTGGCACTATTGAACTCTAGCGCCCGCTCCGGGGAGATGTTACCTTTGAGCCCCTTGTTGAGTTCTTCGGACATAACGCCACCTCATCTCATTCGAACTGCCGGTTTGTTTTTCGCCTTTCGCTATCAGGTCAGTCAACTCCTCCTCCCGAAGACAACGGCCCACGGCGCGTCTTGGAGGACGTGGCCCATGAATAGCTGTCCTCGCCCAAAGCCGGCCGAGACGGGAGGAAAACACGGAGTGGGCGCGAATACATAAATGCAGCGAAATTGTCTTCACTGTGAGGCGATGACTGTGCTGACCTGCCCGGAATGTGGCGCTGAAGTGGACGAACTGGACGATATCTGTCCGGAGTGCTTCGCCGAGCTGGATGAGTATCAACTGGGGGCCGAGGGGCTCGGGGATGAAGCTGATGAGGACGAGCAGGACCCCTTCTTCGATGATCCGCTTATGGCCGGCTTCGTGACGCTCGTATTCTTCGGGGACCCGTAGGCTCGACGGGGCCGCGCGTATGCCTACAGGTAGGCTATCATCCCCTGCTCGGCCAGGAGGCGGGTGCGCGCGTAC
>CAYNMY010000359.1:0-3184 GCA_964398275.1 uncultured Armatimonadia bacterium
CGCTGCGCTCGACACGGCCCCTCCAACGGCGTAACACAATGGTACAATAAGGTTTCCGGAGGGGCCTGTCGCGGGAAGCTTCGCAAGGCGAAGCTTTCAAGGCTGGCCCCAAAAGCCGTCAGCAATCTTAGGCTGACTTATGCAACTAAGTACTAGTCATTCCGGGCCGGTCACGGTTCCTGCAAAATTTATTCCGCTGCACGCAGGATAATCATCCTCCCACGGCGAATTATCACAATGTAAAGGAGCGGGTGATAGGATTGTCCCATGAGTTGGACGACCTCGATCTCAACCTGACCGGGCCGCCGCCGAAACGACGCTCTCCCGGCTCCCGGCGACTCGAGTTATATGCGTTTCTGGCTTTCGTGCTGGCCGTAGCCTGTGCCTATCTGATCTGGGAGCGTAACGAGACTGTGGTCACTACTGAGCAGATGCAGGAGCGATTGCAAGTCCTGGAGAAGCAGCAGGACCAATGGAAGACGGCGCGAGACGAGGTGGGGGAGGCCTTGGTCGAGCTGTCCGATCACGCTGCGGGCGAGGCCGAACTGCACCACAGCCAGAAGAATCGCAAGCAGACGCTAGCCGATCTTGACCAGGCTCTGCACCTGTTCGAACTGGCCGAAAAAATGGGCAAGTGCGGCTGCGGCGACACCCGCGGCGGAGAGGTTGATGAGAAGATAAAGGCCGTGATAAAGGCCTTACAGCCCACTGAGGAGGAACTGCCCCGGCTGGCGGCCGAGGCCGAGACCGAATCGCCCTCCGAAGAGGAGGGCGGCGAGCAAGCCCAGCCCGAGGAATCCGCGCCGGCCGAGCAGCCGGCGGAGTCGAGGGCTGAGGAAAACTCTGGAGGTGAGCCTGATGGTTAGTCGTTATCTGCTTACAGCCGTAGTAGTGCTACTGGTGTGTGCAGCAGTTGTCTCAGCGGAGCCGTCCATGCGCGGCTACAGCGGCCTGCTGTTGTCGCCGACGACCGATGCACTCGCTGACCGGCAGTACAATGTGGGAATTACCAGTACCGAAATGAGTGGTTGGGATGCTCGGGGGTACATGGTCAACTTCGGCTTCCAGGATGCCATCGAGGCGGGGGCATTGTGGTGGCGGCCGAAATCGGGGCAATCTGAGACCCTGCTTAACCTCAAGTACCGCTTCCAACCCGCCACGCCCGGTCGCGCCAGCCTCGCCGTCGGAGTCAGCGACATTACCGACGAGATGGACACCGCCGTCTACTTCGTGGCCAGCAAGGAGTTGGGGCGACCGGTACGTAGCATAGGCGGGGCGCCGGTGAGTATGCTCCGCGTCCACGGTGGCATCGGCGGCGGCTGGATTAATGACTTCTTCTTCGGCGCCGAAGTCCGGCTGGGCAGGAGCCTGGCGGTTATGGCCGAGCACATCAATAACCAGATAAACATGGGCGTCCGCACGCGCCTGTGGCGTAACTTCACCGTAGATGCGGGCCTGCTGGATATGGATGATTGGGCGCTCACCGTGGCCTACAACTATCCGCTGCAAGGCGCCAGGAGGCTGCGGCCGGCTATCCCCGAGCGACCCGCCGAAGGGGCAGGCGGCCCCGCGGCGCTGCCTCCTAAGCCACTCAAGCCCGTGGTGGAGAGCACCGAAGAGCCGGCCCCGACCACGCTGCCGGTGCCCGTAGAAGTTAAGCCGCCCAAGGAGGAAGCTGAGTCTGCCTCGGTCCCGGCGACTGTCCTTACGGTCGAGCCCGCCACGCAACCCACAGTTCTGCTGGCCGCCTCCCCGCTGGTCTCACCCACCGTCAAAGACGAGTCCAGGGAGCCAACTATCGGCGCGGGAAAACCGGTCATGGACATCGAGCTGGGCGGGCTTTATCCCGATTCTCCCGTTCTCAAGGAAGGGCAGATCTTCGTGCCGGTACGACCAGTTGCCGACTGGCTGGGCTTTCGGACCTCCGCCAGGTTCACCGCTCGGGGGATGAAGATTACGGTTTCGTCGGAGCTGGATTCCGCCCAATTGTACATCGGCAGGCGCACGATACTGGTCAATGACCAACAAAGCGAGATGCCGGCCGTGCCCTACCTGCTCTACAGCAAGACGACGATGGTGCCCGTGGAGTTCTTCGCACTGCTCGGTGTGCCGATCCAGATTGACGCCGCCAGTGGCACCATCCTCCTGGAGCGCCCCGACGCCGTGGGCCGCCTGCACTTCGGCAACTAGCCCGCCGCTGGGATTTGGGCAAAACAGCCCGACAGTATGCCCAATCACCTTATGCCCGGTCTGCATGGGCCGGGCATAGCGTTGTTGTGAGGTGAAGCTGCGCCGATGGAACTGCTCTACAAGCCCGATTTCGACGAAGCTACCCGGCGCTGGCGCGCCTTCTGGGCGGGAGAGCTGCTCGACCGGCCTCCGGCGGTGATAACTGCGCGGCGTGAGGGTGCTCCCCAGTGCCCGGCAATCCCCCAGATCGTCGGCCTTGACGGCGATTTCACCGCTCCTCTGGACATGTTCGAAGAATGGGCCGAGACGATCTACTTCGCCGGCGAAGCTCTCCCCCGCTTTGTGCCGTCATTTGGACCAAGTCAGTGTGCTGGTTTCTTAGGCGGCGAAATCATCACCTCTGAACATAGCGGCGACACTTCCTGGATCGTCCCCTGCATTGAGGATTGGCAGGAGTCCTTGCCGATAAGACTCGACCCCCAGAACCATTACTGGCGCTTAATGCTGGACTTCTATCAGGCCATCGGCGAGCGTGCTACCGGCAAGTTCCTGGTCGGCATGCTTGATATACAGCTATCCGTTGAGGCCTTGTCTGCTTTGCGTGACACCGAGCGCTTTCTGACGGACATGGCTGACCAGCCCGAAGTTATTGACGTGGCGGTGAAGCAGGCGACTGACATCTTTCCGCCGCTCTTCGACGCAGTCTGGGAAGCGGGTGGCATGGATCGGTTCGGCTGGAGCTCGGACTGGTGCACCATGAGCTTCCCCGCCCGAGGCACCATAACGCAATCCGACTTCTCCGGTATGGTCTCACCCGCGATGTTCAGGCGCTGGATACTTCCTGCTCTGGAGTATATGTGGGAATTCCTGGACTACAACTTCTATCACCTCGACGGCCCCGGTGCCCTGGTACACCTCCCTGATCTACTGGCCGCCCCCAGGCTGCACGGCATCCAGTGGGTGCCCGGCGCTGGCGACGCTCCCCAGCACACCG
>CAYNMY010000360.1:0-3181 GCA_964398275.1 uncultured Armatimonadia bacterium
ACCCCGATTCCTGCTCCAGGTCGCCGCTGAGCACAGCCACGCCGCCGGGCAGGACCGCGATACGATGTTCCACTTTCCCCTCAACCTCACATTGCTTCATCGTTTTGGCGATGGTTTCCGCGGTGAAGTCCTCCGCAGCCCAAGCAGTGAGCACCGAGGTCCCCTCGGTGTCCACGACTACTATCCACGCGTTCAGATTGCCGGCGGAGGCGTCGGCCTCAACTGTATAGTAGGTCAGGGAGAAGTTAGTGGTAATGAGCACGGGCGAGGTCGCATCGGGCTCGCCAACCTCGTAGAGACCACTCTCCACTTGAATCGGCTTCTGCGGATCGGTATAGATATTCAGGCGCGCCGTAACCAGCGCGAGCAAAGCGTCACGCGTGATCAGGTCAGTGACCACGATGCCCGGGTACTTGGCGATAAGCTCACAGCCTGAAATAATCTTGTCAACCTCGTCATCGCCCCCGACAAAGCCTATGGTGGGGAAACCACAGGGCTTGACCTTCTCCTTGATAGCTGCGCGGCGGATGATCGTCTGGTCCTGGAGCACCGCCGAGGACTCCCGGGCGGAACTGTCCAATACCAGGTCCTCCAGCCCTGCGTCTATTGCCTTTTCACTCAACTCGTAGAGCTGCTCGATACCCTCGCCGCGAATGACCAGCGGGTACCCGAACTCCTTGGCCAGACTCGTCATCTCCTCGAAATTATCGGCGCTGGCAGCATAGACGAGGGGGCGCCCCTCGCCACAGACTTCCAGCGCGGCGCGCATAGCCTGCGGATCGTCGCTCATCAACATCAGAGGCAGTGACGACTCCTCAGCGGCCACCGCAGCTACCTCTGGCAGGCGCCCGTCATCATCATACAACGCGATCAAGTCCAGCCCAAAGGTCATCCCCACTCGATCAAACTCCACGCCACACGCGGTGCAGATTCGCTCTTTGATCTCATCCTCAGGCAGGCTGGTATTGACCTGAATGGCGATGCCACAGGGGTGATAAAAGGTCTCTTCGTGGCGGAAGAGCACCGTCTGGCCGCCGATTTCCAGCGCGTTGTCACCAGTGCCAATGGTTACGGTCCGCATCGGCGGGGCAGCGCTGCCCGACAGCACCTGGGCGGCTTCCTCAGTGACATACGGACACTCCTCCAGGGAAGCCTGCCCTTGCGCCAGCTTCATAGCAAAGGCCAGGCAAGTAGGTACGCCGCACTCCCCACAGTTGGTCCTGGGTAGATTCTTGTAGATATCCATCGCTGTCAGGGCCACGATAATGCCTCCATCATATGAGTACTCGCTCCGTCTTGGCTGCAGTCGCTACAGCAGTGCTTCCATCTCCAGGGCTGGGTGCTTCACTTCCTGGAGGTACTCTACCAAATCGTTTATGGCCTGGGCATTGTCTTCTGTGGCTATCTGGCCGGGCAGATCCGGCATCTCCAGTTCCTCGGCCCGCTGCTGCAAGCCTTCGGCCAGGTCCTCTTTCAGCTCGTTGGGCATCCAGACGAGCCGGGGCAACCCGCCATCGCCAGTTATGAACTTGCGGCTGATGACGTAGCGCCGCCCCACACCCAAAAAGCCGGGGGTCTGATGACCGCCGCCGACCGTCCCCGCCAGGGTGCTAAACTCCATCCCCAGCGGCGTCATCCCGGTGTACTCGCGATTGACGATCATAAAGCCATTGGCCTCGGGCAGCATCGCCAGAATGCACTCGAAGCAGCCACACGAGGTCATCGGTGCGTCCATAATTGAATAGAGGCTGACCCGCTCGACAGTCCCGTGGGACTCGCGCTTGACGAAATCATTGATCTTTTCCCACTCGCCAATTGTTGCATCAATGCAGCGGCCCTTCTCGACCGGCTGGTTGGCACCATGCGGGCTGATCTCGTAGGCCGCTTTGCCATCCAGCCAGTTGTAGGCGCCGCATAGCCCCAACCGCTCGGGGCTGATGACGCAGATGTGGTCAGGGGCATAGGATTGACACAGAGCGCACGAGTAGAAGATATCCACGCTCTCGTCGGTCATTTCGCCCATACGCTCGTCTCGCTCCAGATAGGCAGCCCTCGCCTCTGGCAATATCTCGTTAATCCTATCCTCGTCAGTCATAATGGTAGCCTGGACTTTGTCAATAATGGCGCCCATTTCCTCTTTAAGCTCGGCAATAATAACGTCGCCGAAGTGCCGGAGTCGCCAGCCGGCGGCGAAGGCATCCTTGCTTACGCGGACCCACGCCAGGTCGCGCTGGCCCATATGGAAAATGCCGTGAGCATAGTTAGCGGTACTATGGATACGGCGCTCCAGCAGACCTTCGAAGTCTTTCTGCATCTTGCGGCCGGCCACTTCCAGGTAGATGGCCAGCGGCATCGCCGAGCCTACTTCGGCGGTGTCAATGTCCGGACCGATGACTTCCACCTTACCATCAGTGATCTCATCCATATCGCGCATGGTAAGGTATTCGAAACACGTCGAATACTTGCCGCCGAACTCCACGTGCATATCCGGGCGCCGGACGGTTTCCCCCTCAAAGGCAGCGGCTACCGGCACGGGCACGTCCACTTCTCGGACAGTAACCTTCACCCCTCGGACATCCACACAGGTCTGAACTATCTTCTCATGCTCCAGCTCGCGTACCAGTGCCTCATAAGTGCACACTCCGGTCGGGCGGATCTCGGGGATTTCGGTATCACAGATAACTGGAGCACCCATCGTGATAGCGCCGGCGCCACTGGCAAACTTGAGATCATCAATAGTGCCCAACCCCAGCCCGAAGGCAAAGATGTGCGCCCGGGTGTAATCCAGACAGCCCTTCCAGTCACCCTTCTGTAGGCCGCCGAAGGTCAGCGCGCCGCGAATAGCCCAGTTCAACACGTAGATTATTGATTCGGTGTCCGGCCCTATCGGCACGATGTATGTGTCCCATCCGCTGGCTGGATTCTCCAGAATGTCATCGGGCAGGACATTGGCCTCGATAAGTTGATCGCGCATCGTCTGGCCTTCGTGGTTACCAATCAGGAAGGTAAGAATACTGCGCTTTTGCAGTTCGCGGACGATGTACTCGGCCCTCTCCGGGTCAGGAGCCGCCCCCACCACCGCAGCAAAGCCCGGCAGCCGGCCGTCCACCAGTTGAATGCCCAAGCTACGCAGCCATGTATCGGAGATGAAGCCGTGCCAGCCGTCCTGCGGGTCCTCACC
>CAYNMY010000361.1:0-3176 GCA_964398275.1 uncultured Armatimonadia bacterium
GTACGGGGGGCGTTTGTATGACGACGAAGGGGATTGGACGTTGAGCACGGAGGCCAGTGCCCAGGCGCTCGACCTGTTCGGCCAGCTCACGAGCGTTGCCCAGCCGCAGGTGCTAAGCTGGACGCGGCAGGAACTGGAAGCCCTTTTTTTGCAGGGCAAGTTGGCGATGTTGGTGACCGACAGTTGGTGGGCGCAGCAGGTGGCCGGCGCTCACGAGTTTGACCTGGATGTGCAAGTCGTCAGCCTACCCAGTCAGAGCCAGCCGATTGCTCATCTGATCGGCGAGGGCCTGGCGATATTGCGAGACAGCGCCCACGAGCAGCAATGCGTGGAGTTCGTCCGGATGGTGTGCGACATCCAGTCCCAGGCACACCTGCTGGAATTAGGCGGGCTGCCGCCCAGTCCCGAGCTGCTGGGCTTGTGCCGCGATCCGCTGCGGGGGCCGCTGACGGCCACGCTCGACCACATCCGGAGCATACCGGTGCACAGCCGCGATAAGGCGCTCGAGGCGCTGCGCCTGGCGGTCTATCTGTCGCTGAGTGGGCGGATGGCCCCGGCCAAGGCGCTCCAGCACGCCCAGGACATCTTGCTGGCCTCGCCATAATTGTACTGTGCTCCGTCAGATATTGAGCAGGTGGTCCTGATGACCAGATGCAGGCAGTTCCCCACATCTGCAGCGCTGCTGGTAGCTGTGCTCGTGTTCGTTACGAGTGCAGCCGGCGATGCGCAGCCGCAACATCGGGTCTTGCCCAATGGGGCGCAAATAGTCGTCGAGGAGAATCATACTTCTCCGGTCGCTGCGATCCGCTTCTATGTAGGTGTGGGCAGCCTTTTCGAAGGCGAGTACATGGGCGCGGGGATATCTCATCTTATCGAGCATTGCTGCGGCAAAGGGACGCCTACGCATACCGCCGCCCAAATTGACGAGCTTGAGGCGGCTATTGGCGGCCACGCCAACGCCTATACCACCCGCGATCACACCTGCTACTATATCACCACGCTCGGCGCGTGGGCCGGCCAGGCTGTTGACCTGCTGGGCGATTACGTGCTGGGCGCCACCTTTCCGGAAGAGGAGGTGGCCCAGCAGATTGATGTCGTCACCCGCGAGATTGCCCGGGTGGATGACAGCCCGGGCCGGGCGATCGGCGAGCTGTTTAACCAGACGATGTTCCGTCGTTCTCCCGAGCGCTACCGGGTCATTGGCTATCTGGCCGAATTCAACACGCTCACCCGGGAGGCTCTGGTCAAGTTTCACGGGGAGCACTACACACCGGACAACCTGGTGGCCGTAGCAGTCGGGGATTTTGATGCCAACGAGATCGCGGATAAGCTTGAGCAGGTGCTCGGCAGCTATCCCCTCACGGGTCGGCCACCGGCGCTCTTGCCCCAGGAGCCTGGGCCGACGGCAGTTCGGCGGGCCGAGCGGCAGTGGCCGGGACTGCGCCGCGCTCGCCTGGTGATAGGCTGGCGGACGATTGACCTGTTTCATCCCGATCTCTATGCGCTCGACGTCCTGGCGTACGTGCTTGGTCACGGCGACAGTGCCCGACTGCCCCGCCTGCTGCGCGACGAGCTGGGGTTGGTTGACAGCGTCGCTACCTGGTCGCACACCCCGGCGTACGGTGCCGGAACGTTCGCGATCTCGGCGAGTCTTGATCCGGTTAATATCCCGCAGGTCGAGCAGCAGGCGCTGACGGAGGTGGCGATAGCTTGCCGGGAGCTGGTGACCGACGAAGAATTGCAGCGGGCCAAGCGCCAGAAGGAAGCTGTGCTCATCTATGCTCAGGAGACGCCTCAGGGCCGCGCCGAGGTGCTCGGCACTGACCTGCTGCTGGCTGGTGATTTGGGATTCAGTGATGAGTATGTGGCTGGCATCCGGACGGTGACTGCGGAGCAAGTGCGGGAAGTGGCCCGCAAGTACCTGGTGCCGGACCGCTATGTGATTACGGCGCTGCTCCCACCGCAGGAAAAGCAGGCGACAACGGCGGATCAGCCAGAGCCGGTGCCCCTTCCCCAGACTGAAAGGTACGTGCTGAATAACGGCTTAACGGTGCTGATCCGGGCCGAACCGGGTGCGCCTTCGGTTCACATGGTGACTGCTACCCGCGCCGGGCTCCGCTATGAAAACGAGCAGAACAACGGGATCACCCGGCTGATGGCCCGTATGCTCACGCGGGGCACCGCGCAGCGCAGCCGCGAGCAGATTGCCGCCGCGATAGACGATCTGGGCGCGGAGCTTGACAGTTACTCGGGCCGCAACAGCTTCGGGTTGACGGCGCGCTGTCTGCCGGAAGACTTCGCCGCGATACTGCCTATTGTGACCGACTGTCTGCAAAACCCGACCTTTCCGGAGGGAGAATTCCAGCGCGTGCAGCAGCTTGCGCTGGCGCAGATCGCGGCGCAGCAGGAAGACGTGGACGAAGTAGTGGAGAAGCTACTGCGCGCCACACTGTTCCAGCGTCATCCGTACCGCTTCGCGGAAGTCGGTTCGGCGGAAAGCCTGGGGCAGCTCAGCGCCGAGCGGCTTCGCGAGTTCCATGGCCAGGTCTGCCAGCCGGCGGGGACGATCGTGGTGATCCAGGGCGCAGTTGAGCCGGCGCAGGTCGGAGAGCTGTTGGCGCAGGAGTTCGACTCATGGGCGGCCGGCGAGACGGTCGCGCCCCAAATCCCGGTTGAGCCGCCGCTGACCGAGCGCCGCACGGAGACGGTGGAGCGCGGCCAGAACCAGGCGCTGGTCTACTACGGCTTCCTGGGTCCGCGGGTGGACGAGGACGAGCGTTACGTGCGGGACGTGATGACGGCGGTGCTGGCGGGAATCGGGCACCCGGGCGGACGCCTGCACACCATCCTGCGTGGCAAAGGCCTGGTCTATGCCACTTACGCCTACGCTATCCCCGGGCTTGATCCGGGCTACTATGCAATCTATGCCGCGACAGCCGCCGCCAAGATGGTGGAGGTGCAGCAGATTGTCGAGGAGAACGTCACGCGGCTGCAAACGGAGCTGGTGGACGCCGAAGAGCTGGCTAAGGCCAGGATTGCCTGCCTCAGCCACGAGCAGATCGGCCTGGCCGGGCCCGCGGTGCGCGCGCAGAGCCAGGCGCTGGACGAATTGTACGGGCTGGGGTATGATAACTACCGGCGGTACCAGCAGCAGATCGAGGCGGTCACCGCCGAGC